>JAREAJ010000018.1 GCA_029240395.1 Nitrososphaeraceae archaeon | reverse complement strand
GAATTTGATGCTTATTCTTTCGTCAGCTTTCTCGATTAGCTCAACTGAAGGGGAATCCAATGTCTTAGGAGATTCAATCAAGGCCTCCTAAAAATGTACTGAGAAACAAACCTGGTGCAAACCATGTTTTTTCCTGCCTATGTTAGAAAAAGGCAATTGAGTATAATTGTACTGATTCGTTGTCCTATGTGCGACATGTGGCAATTTACGAATATAACATTGTACATAGATATAAGGATAGTATCCAATGGGAACGTAGAGCAAATATTACACAGGAATATGACCTAAGTATATATTATTATTTATACCACTGCTCGCAGATTACGTGCTGGTATAAACCTATGCGCAGATCATGTCTTTTAATTTCAGCTTTGCTAGGGGGCATTGTGGCTTTAGTTTCAGTCAATCTAGTCTCAAATGATGCAGCTGCATTCCATCTTAGGACCGGTGAAGAAACTGAGGCTGCTACCGATTATCGCGAAGGAGAACCATTTGTAAAGTATCATTGTTTCGAACAAAATGAGGACGGAAGTTATAATAAAACCGCAGAAGGGTATCTAATACCCTGTCCTATAGACCACGGAGATAACGCCTGGATGCTTACATCCTCAGCTCTTGTGCTGATGATGACGCCGGCTGGGCTTGCTATGTTTTATGGTGGCCTATCGAGACAAAAGAACGCCGTGAGTTCGCTTCATATGGTTTTCATAACTACCGGGGTTATAGCAGCCCAGTTCGCTTTGTGGGGATACAGCTTAGCCTTTGGGCCTGATGCCGGTGGCTATGGATTTATAGGAACCCTTGACTGGGCCGGTCTGAACAATGTTCTCCATGATGTTCCGTCCAACTCATACGGAGGTATTGATGGCTTTACTATCCCACACCAAACCTACATGATATTCCAGATGATGTTCGCAATTATAACTCCGGCTCTAATTGTAGCGTCATTAGCAGAGAGAATGAAGTTCAGCGCGTTTATAATTTTCATAGTTCTATGGTCAACTTTTGTTTACGACTTCGCAGCACACTGGACATGGCAAATCGCAACAGAAAACTATGGTGCCAATCCTGACTATTGTGGATTTGGTTGGACAGGCTGTCTGGGTTCTCTTGACTTTGCTGGCGGAACCGTTATCCACATCACATCTGGATGGGCAGGACTTGTTATTGCCCTTATGCTCGGGCGCAGACTTGGGTATGGCAAGGTCGCAATGGAGCCTCACAACGTGTCCATGGTTGTCTTAGGTGCAGCGCTGCTATGGGTAGGATGGTTTGGCTTCAATGCTGGTTCTGCGGCCGCAGCAGCTACGAACGCCACAAGTGCTTTTGTAGCGACTCAAATTGCGACAGGCATGGCGGCGGTGACTTGGGCCTTGGTTTCTTGGGCTCATACAGGTAGACCTTCAACTGTAGGTGCTGCCTCAGGTGCTGTAGCCGGACTTGTTGCTATCACACCTGCTTCGGGATTTGTCTCACCAATGTCATCTCTAATTATTGGCATTGTAGCGGCAGTGGTTTGCTATGCAGCACTTGTATTCAAGAACAAGAGGAAATGGGACGATGCACTTGATACATGGGCAGTTCATGGTATAGGAGGTCTTGCAGGTGCACTTCTCACAGGGATATTCGCTGAGAAAAGATTCACGCCTTGGGGAGACAACGGCCTTGCCTTTGGAAATCCTGCACAGCTTTACGAAAACGCTGTGGGGGCATTCGCTGCCCTCGCATGGGCAATGGGCATAACGGCGCTTATAATAAAAGTGATGGATGTAGTGTGGCCTGGGGGAATTAGGGTTACTCCAAAAGAAGAAGAGGTTGGACTGGACCTGTCACAACACGGAGAACGCGCATACGTAACCGAATAGGACTGCTGAATAACCCCAAGAGGAAAGCTGTCTTTCCTCTAATTTTGATTCCTTCTGTTAAATTTATTATTGTATTTCATAAAATAATAAAGAAATAATGGATGGGTGCGGGTTCTGCTTATCATAATGTCGTAGTATACAAAATTTATTACAAAGAAAGATCTGGTAAAGTTAATGACGGATGCCAAATATGTCACTGTCCGTTTATCAATAGAGGGTGACAAGTTTGAAATTCTGGTAAAACCTGATCCTGCGTTGGAATATAAGACGGGCAAAAGAACCGATTTTTCGAATATTTTAGTTTCAGATGAGATTTACTCTGACGCAAACAAAGGTTCGAGAGCTTCCAGCGAGAAGCTATCCAAACATTTCAAGATCAAAGATACGATTGAAATCGCAAAGCAGATTCTATCTAGAGGTGAACTCTCTCTTACCACTGATCAGCGTAGGAGAATGGTTGAGGAAAAAAGGAAGCAAATAGTCCAGTTTATCAGTAAGAACTTTGTCGATCCCAAAACACATATACCCCATCCGCCGGTTCGAATTGAATCTGCACTAAATGATGTTAGGGTAACAATTGACCCATTTAGGAGAGCAGAAGATCAGGCTAAGCAGGTCATTGATGCTCTAAGGAAAATTTTGCCTTTAAAGTCCGAGGTTTCTGTATTGACCATAACCATTCCGCCTCAATATGCAGCTCAGTCATATAGTGTCCTTAAAACTACCGGGAGCTTTAGAAATGAACAATGGCTTTCCGACGGCTCCTTAAGAGTCGTAGTTGAGGTGAACGCCGGAACCAAGGGAGCACTAGTAGATAGGATAGGCTCTGCCACGAGGGGTTCCGCGCAGATTACAGAATCCTGATGCTCTATTTCTGACCATATAGGCACAGCTGACCTTGACATTAGAATATAAGTCCGATGTTACTGAGCTCAAGGATAGATAGAGTAATGAAAGCATCCATTTTGAACTTCGAGGCAACCTTTCCTCATTATCATGGTCAAAATTGGTATTGTGAGGAGTTGATGATGTAGAGATGCAGGAACTGAGAAGAAAGTACGTAATTCCGGGTGACAAAATAGTTGATGGAAATTTTAGGCCATCAATGAATGTGATAAGGGTCGGAAATTCTATTTTCTCTACAAGAATCGGAATAGCCGAGGCCGGAAGGGAAGGTATAAAGGTCATACCATTATCAGGAGTTTATATTCCAAGGGTAAATGATGTTGTGATAGGTAAGATTGTGGACCGTTCTTCTCTCTCTTGGGACGTAGACATAAATTCATGCTTTACGGCCCACCTACCGGCACAGGACGTCTTTGGAAGAGATTTTTCTCCGGCGAGAGATGATATGAACAGAGAGCTTGCCACTGGTGACCTTTTAACAGCTAGAATCATAGCATTTGATAGGACAAGGGATCCTATGCTTACGATTCAAGATAGAGATTTAGGAAAAATCCCTAGAGGTGAGTCACTAAAGATTTCGGCAACTCGCGTTCCCAGGCTTATTGGAAAACGAGGCTCTATGATCCAAACAATAGAACAAGCAACTCAAACGAGGGTACTTATAGGTCAAAATGGGATCATCGTTGTAACAGGCCGAACTGCAGAGGGAATAGAGTTGGCAGTAAAAGCGATTCGGATGGTTGAAGAAGAGGCTCACACTTCTAACCTGACGCAGAGAATCAAGATACTTTTGAATGTTCCAGACACAACACCGCCACAACAAACTTCATTGCCTAGTGAAGCATCCGCTACCAAATCCCAACTGTCAGAAACATCCAACCAGGTTTCCTCCTCAACCTCGCAAACTGAAATACAGTCCGAGCTGAAAGGTATACAGGAGTCACACACGGAGGGCCAAGAGCGAGAACAATACAATTCATCATTCCCGCAGCAAAATCCAAATGTAGCTTCGGCTATGCCAATTTCGAACCCGTCATCCTCCCCCTCCTCATCTGATTCTTCCTTACAGTCTTCACCTTTGGAAGGTGCCAGCGAAAGTGAAAAAAACCGAAAAGTGGACAAGGAACGTTCTATCACCAGTAGTAGCGGCACGGAAGCTCGAAAAACCAAGAGTGCCGTAAAAGGAGTACACGAAGGATCGGCAGAACATGGCAAAAAGGAGGAAGGTGCGTGATGAGTCAGACAAGAAGCCTAATTGATAAACAAGGCAGGAGAACGGATGGCCGCACTGCAGATCAGCTTCGGGAAGTAAAGATTACTGTAGGCGTTGTTAAAAATGCTGACGGTTCCGCATTTATAGAATTTGGCAAAAACAAAATTGTTGTTGCCGTCTATGGACCACGAGAGGTACATCCAAAACATATGGCACAGCCAGACAGATGTGTTCTAAGATGTAGATATCATATGTCTCCATTTTCAACGGATACGAGAAAGAATCCTGCTCCCTCGCGAAGAGAGGTTGAAATATCCAAGGTGATGCGCGAAGCCTTGGAACCTGCACTCTTACTGGAGGACTATCCTCGGGCAGCAATTGATGTATATGTGGAAGTTCTGCAAGCCGATGGTGGTTCAAGGTGTGCTGGTATTACCGCTGCCTCCGTTGCGCTGGCCGATGCTGGTATTAACATGCGTGACCTCGTATCAGCCTGCGCTGCAGGAAAGGTGGACGATAAGATCGTCCTTGACATAAACGACACCGAAGACAAAGAAGGCGGAGCGGATATGCCCGTCGCTTATATGCCACATCTCGACGAAGTGACTTTACTTCAACTAGATGGAATACTTACGAAAGAACAGTTCAACGAATGCTTTGATAAGGCCATTGAAGGCTGCAGGATGGTATACGAGGTTCAAAAACAAGCACTGATGCAAAAATATTTTGGTAGTGAAACAGAGCTAAAGGAGGAAGCACAATAACATGAGTTCGTCCAAACGCTCAACCATAATTGTCGAACACTTACGCAGGCAGCAAATGTGGGATTTTATTTCAAAGGGAAAAAGATTGGATGGTAGAAGACTCGATGAAATGAGACCACTTGAAATTGAGCTGGACATAATAAAAAAGGCAAATGGTTCGGCAAGGGTAAAGCTGGGCGACTCGGAGGTAGTTGCTGGTATAAAGGCAGAAACAGGAGAACCCTTTGAAGGACTTGAGAATAAAGGTGCATTAATAATATCAGCAGAGGTACTTCCGACTGCTTCTCCATATGTCGAACCGGGGCCACCTGATGAAGAAACAATAGAACTTGCAAGGGTGGTCGATAGAGGCATTCGAGAATCGGAGATGCTTGACCTTGAAAAGTTGGTTCTAGTTCCTGGGAAGGTTGTATATACAGTGTTTGTAGACTGCAGTGTTCTTAATACTGATGGCAATTTGTTGGATGCAACGTCATATGCAGTAGTCTCGGCACTACTGAGTAGCAAACTCCCTGTTTTTGAAATGCAAGATGGTAAAGTTGTTGATACGGGAAAGTTGCAAGACGCTCCACTTACAACTATACCAGTCTCCATCACGGCTGTTAGAATAGGCGACACTATACTTTCGGATCCAACTGCCGAAGAAGAGGCTTGTATGAATGCTAGGATTACAATAACCACAAACTCCAACAGCGAATATGCTGCAATACAGAAGGGGTTTGCTGGAGGATTCACAAGAGACCAGATCAAAAAAGCAGCGGAGGTGGCAAGGATTAAAGGCGAGCGCGTTAGAGCTAGATTGCAGGAGTTGACAAAGAAAGCTGGTTAGCAGAAGAAGAAGAAGTGCAGTTGCTTTAAAGGGTCTGGGCGTAAGGTATGGAGCCACCGTGCGCAAAAGATATGGGAAAGCGTATAGCAGTTTGAAACAAAGAAGACGCTGTCCAAAATGCGCTTCGATGCAGTTTCGAAGGGTTGTCATAGGGATATGGCATTGCCCTAAATGTAATTACAAAGTCGCAGGGGGGGCGTACAGTGTCGAAGCCCAAAAGTTGCACAGCTAGAATACGGTTATCATTTGAAAAGAAAGGAATTGGACTCGAAAGGATAAATGATTCTGCCCTTCCAAAATCCAAGTCAAAGCACTTCGAGTCGGGTTCAGAATCTATTTCTATCATTGATGATAAGAATGGTTCTATCTCAGACAGAATAGCCCAATGTGTATGTTTAGCACTAAAGCCTCCAAGGACACTTTCTCTACAGCCGACTATTCCTTCGAATTTGGATCCCAACATCAGAGTACGTTCTGACGGTAAATCAAATGTCTTTATAGAAATTGAATCGGACGATATTCCGTCCCTTCGTGCAAGCATAAATTCTTATCTCCGGCTCGCTGACGCCTCATACAAGTGTATAGTCGAAGGAAGTGCGGAGTAAGTTTTTCGGGATTGCCTTGTTTTTGCCTAATTTTTGGAAGCATATATAACCGTATTTTAATCTATTAAAATGACATGAGTGAACAAGAGTTACCGCCTTGGTTAAGAGAACAATTATCACGTTTACAGCAGCTTCAACAGAATTTGCAGGCTATTATGATGCAAAAACAGCAAGTGGAACTAGAGATCGTAGAAACCGACAGGGCTTTGGAGGAATTAAAAAAACTGGAAGGAGATAATAATTCCATATATAAAGGTGCAGGGCCTCTATTGATAAAAGCAAGGAAGGAAGATGTTTTGAAGGAGCTTGAAGAAAAGAAAGAACTTTCTAATACGAGAGTAACCGTTCTAGGAAAACAAGAAACACGAGTTAAAGACAACTTGAAAGAGGTCGAAAACAAAATTAATACAATGATCCGCCAAATGCAGTCGGGTGCTTCAGGTGGCCAAGGCTTAGGAACTGCAGCTGGAGGCCAGGGATCTGGTATGCCCGGAGGCAGCGGTTTTGGGACACGTCCCCAGGGCCAATGACTCTATAACATTCTTTTTACTGAGAACTGACGATTAAACCAGACTCGATCCGGATTAAGAAGGTATTTCATACTCAATCTAAAGTCATTATCAAAACGAATTAATAACTCAACTTCACTAGCATTATTACGTAGGAGTCAATTCTATAATCTGAAATAACGTTAGATAAATTAATGGCCTGCACTTAGCTGGATTTGTGCCTCCCAGGATTGTAGTAGACGAGAGGGAGAAAAGAAGTGGGATTCCAGATTTACTTCGGCAAGCAGGCGCCTTCATTGATTTTGCACAGTTGAAAGTCGGTGATTATATAGTATCACCAGATACTGCAATAGAGAGAAAGACTATTCAAGACCTGCTCAATTCCATCTATGATGGGCGGTTATTTGTCCAGTGTTCACAACTTAATGAACACTATACAAAACCTGTCCTCATTGTAGAGGGCAATATAGTTGACTTAATAGATGTGCCAGAAGGGGATCAAGCTGTCACAGAACCTAGGGATACGGCCGCTGTAAAAGAGGAATTGGGAGATACGGGTCAAACAATTGATAAAGCGAGAGACGATGAGGAGGATGAAATACATGAAGCACACCTTCCAAAAAGACGAGAGAAAATAAATCAGGGTATGATTAACGCCGACGATACCTTTCGGCGTGGTATAAAAATTCAAAACAACAAGTCCAAATCTTGGACGGAAAAGATTCTTCTGATTCAGGACGCGCTCGTAAAAATTGCCTTTGATTTCAGGATTCCTATAATTCATACTCCCTGTGCTGATTTTACCTCACAGCTGCTTGTAGTAATGGTGAATAAGTCATTGCAAAACGGACTGGCCACCGGACCTTTGCTAAAGAGAATAAGAAAACGAAATCCGCGATATATACAGCAGCTATCAATCCTGTCTTCCGTCCCAGGAGTCGGAGATAAGCTTGCAATAAGAATGTTAGAAAGGTTTCATACTCCCAGTCGAGCTTTAAATGCATCAGCCGCTGAACTCTCAAGGATCTCGGGCTTTGGTACAGAACGAGCTGCTAGGGTAAGAAGGATCCTTGATACGGCAATTGATCAACGGGACAATAACAATATAGTCACTCAGACGCCTGGAGCAGGTGAAACAAGAGAAGGAAGTTTCGAAGTGATTCAAAGGACGCTATTAGACGATTCATCTTTCAACAACCACAAACAAGTTAATAATGACTAATGCTACCGCTACGAATTCATTCATGCATGCCGACCAAGAACAACCAAGAAACAAAATAGGAAAAAATACGAAAGAAGGTACAGTCTTTGTGAACGAAATTACAAGATTCACTGTCTGATAAATCAGGCAAAGCACCATCAAAAAACATAATACCTTCGAGGACTACTAAACGTCAAGTTATCTTATGACATCTAATAGTATCAGTCTTGAGGACTCGTCATCATTTACAGACACAGGTGCTATTTTCTTCGAGTTGGCAAGCGAACAGAGATTATCAATATTATTTAAATTAAGCAACCATAGTAGTAAGCTTGCACAATTAGCAAAGGACCTCGATGTAACAATGCAAGAAGTTCATAGAAACGTAAACAGATTGCAGGATTCAGGGCTGATAAGGAAAGATGCAAACGGCCAGTTTTCACTGACCACTTTTGGAACTACTATCTTACAACAGATTCCAACCATGAATTTTCTTTCTAGAAATAAAGACTATTTTTCTGATCACTACCTCGGAGATATTCCAATGAAATTTGTTCACAGGATCGGAGCCTTGGATAACTCTGAATACCTTGAAGGACTAGTGGCAGTACTGGAGCGTTGGAAACAGATTTACAATTCTTCGAGGGAGTATATTTTTGGTATGCTACCACAAATACCACTCGAGTTGATCGAAAGTCTTTTAGCAAAAATAAAGCAAAGCGGGATCAAATTCAATTACATATTATCCCAACAAACTATAGTTCCAAAGAAGAGAGCTGACCTTTTGAAAGATGCCGGGTTTCACGATCTGTTGAAACAAGGACTTGTGGAAAGGAGAATGGTCGATAAGATGCCTGTGGCAGTAATACTAAACGAAAAAGAAGCTACGGTGATGTTTCCAACATTAAAAAAAGGACAGACTGTTGCCGACATGAATTCACTATTTTACAGCGGTAAAGAAAACGCATTATTTCACGAATGGTGTCTTGATTATTTTAGATATTGTTGGTATAGCTCAAAGACATTTGATGAGAGCAAACTATTGGAAGTCTAGTCTATTTAGAATAAAGCAGAGCACCGTGACGTGACCGTCCGTGAATTTGGAATAGGACGCAACAGTCAAAAAACAAACAACATACAAATAAAAAGAAAAAATGAATCATACTTTTTTCATTTTTTTACAAATTTCGTTGTATTGCCTGGGGAAATTGCAAAACCAAATATAGAGGTGAAGTGTGTCAAAATAAGAAGAATTTGAAGGATTTGAGCCTCTTCTTGACATTGTTCTCTGCAGTTGTGATGACTGTTCTTAGTGCTGGTTCGATTACCGGAGTTTGGTATGAGCCTAACATCAACGCCCAAGCACAGATAATAGAAGACGATAAACCGGAGACCCTTTCTTCAAGTGTTCCTGCGACAGTAGGAACGATGCCAACCATAAAGATTACTTCCCATACCAGCGGCCAGCAAGTGAAAACTGGTACTCTTACAATATCTGGCACCTCGTCCGATACTTCTGCCACCAACTGTCAGGTTTATGCTGACTGGAATGACAAAATGCCCTTTGGAAAAGCAGTAGCCGCTGGACCGGGAGGTCCTGACGATTATTCAAAATGGACTTTTACCTATGGCAACGACTATCATCCTATAAATAACGGCACGAACAATTTAACCTCCAAAATATCCTGTGATGATGGGCCAACCCCGTTAGCAAAGTGGTCTAGTATTAATCTCATGGGAGTAGACAGTTCGGATCCTGGGTCTGTCATTAGTCAGGCAATAACAAGTGGTAATCCTTCTCCATCTCTTCCTTCTCCATCTCCATCTCCATCTCCATCTCTATCTCCACCGATGGGTCTACCTCTCCCTGCTCCCAACCCAGCAATTGCAACTTCGTCTCCACTTGATCCTATAGTTGGAGAAGAAGATGAAGATGAGGAAAGCAATGAGAATGACGAAAATGACGACTCTGATTCTACTGATAATAATAGTGATGATGACAATGACATTGAAAATGCGGATAACGAAGACGATGGGGATAGTAATGGTTCTGGGCAAAGCTTAGAAGATAGCCAAGACGAAGACAATGGAAATAGTGGAAATAATGATGATGACGGCGGCAATGATGATGACGGCGGCAATGATGATGACGGCGGCAATGATGATGACGGCGGCAATGATGATGACGGTCCTGTAAACTTTGGTCCTGATGGCCCCGTGGACTAGTATTATATCCAATACCCGAGATATCCTCCAGACTCACTTAGGGCTAGGACAGTACGCTACTGTTGGTTATGGGAATACGTCCACAGAAAAATATATTGTGATAAAGGCCTTTTCTTGATGCAGAAAAGAGTCAACAGGAACATAATTATTTTTTGGAACTCTGCCTATGAAGTGCTTTTTCTAGTTATACTCTAATTTGAATCCCGTTGGCCCTCAAATATTCTTTGACTTTGTCAACACTGAATTTGTCATAGTGAAAAATAGACGCTGCAAGCGCCGCATCTACGTTTGTTCTCTTAAAGACATCCAGCATATGTTTTGGATTTCCGCATCCACCAGAAGCAATTACAGGAACTCGTACGGCCTTGCATATTGACTTTGTCAACTCTATGTCATATCCGAATTCTGTACCGTCAGTATCAATACTTGTCAGTAGAATTTCCCCAGCGCCAAGCGCTTCGATTTTTTTAGCCCATTGAATTGCGTCTATCCCCGTCCCCTCTTTACCACCATATACTCTTACCTCAAACCAATATTTTCCCGTGTTGCTGTCTTTGTTATGATTTAGAGTCTGATGTTCTTGCTTATCATTTCTATTTCTGATTTTTCCACCTACATTCTTGTTCTGGCGATCCGCCGTAGAGAAGATATTCTTGTTTGTTCTATCTATATTTTGGAGATTATAGTTTCGTTTTGCATCAATGGCCACCACTATACATTGCTTTCCAAATATTGACATAAGCTGCCCAATCAGTTCGGGATTCTTTACTGCTGCAGTATTAATTGATACCTTGTCCGCTCCGCTGAGCAAAATCGCACGCGCATCTTCTAACCTTTTGATCCCTCCACCAACTGTAAAAGGTATGTCGATAACACTTGCAACACTTCTCACAATATTTTTGATAATATCTCTTCCCTCCTGTGTTGCGGTTATATCGAGAAAGACAAGTTCATCTGCACCTTCATCACTATATTTTCTTGCCAGAGACACCGGATTCCCTGCGTCCTTTACCCCCCTAAAGTGGACTCCTTTAACGACACGACCATTATCCACATCAAGACAAGGGATGATTCTCTTCGATAATGGCAATTTCTATGCTAACGCCTTTGCCCTGGGTATGCTAAGTTTTCCATCGTAGATTGCTCTTCCTAGGATCGCTGATGAGCATCCAACTACCCTAAGTCTCAGAATATCTAGGAGACTTGTTATCCCACCACTTGCCATAATTTTTGCCCCATTAAATGTGCAGGCATGAGACAAGGTACCTAGGTCGGGTCCTTCCAATGTTCCATCACGTTCAACGCTCGTTAACAAAAACTCATGAACACCTAACGATAAAAACTCATTTATTGCATCAGCCAGCTCCATTCCAGAAGACTGCTTCCAACCTTTGATCATTACAGTACCTTTCAATTGGTCAAGCGATACCACAATTTTTTCAAGCCTCTTTCTTGTAAGCTGCGTTATGGAATCGGGGTTTTCGTATGCCAACGTACCTAGCACAACTTTTGCCGCTTTAGTAGTACCAAGCATCTTCTCCACAGCTTCTACTGTTCTTATGCCACCTGCAACCTGAACAGGTATCTGAACTGCTTTAATGATCTCTGTAATAAGTTGTAAATTGTCTTTACCTGTCTCCAAAGCCGCATCGAGATCTACTAGATGCAGCAAGTCTGCGCCTGCTGCCTCCCATTTTTGCGCAGTTTCAATAGCATTGCTACCGTAGTTAATCTTGTTGGCAGGATCGCCTTTGACAAGCCTTACAACGCTACCATCCATGATATCTACTGCAGCTATTATTTTCATTTATTCTCTGTAGGATTAACAACAGCAGTATTAGACATACATATTTCCAAAAAATTCCTTATTATTTGAGACCCAACTGGACCTGACTTCTCTGGGTGGAACTGGGTGCCAAATATATTGCCCCTTTCAATTACAGCCGGTATAATGTTATCACCATATCTTGTATTGGCGACCACTATCTGCCGAGATTTTCTTCCCGGAAATATTCTATATGAATGCACAAAGTACACCCAAGAGTTATCCTTTATGTTGCGTAGTAGTCTGCCTCGGCCATCACTGGTATCGTTATTATTACCGCTAACATGATTTCTCTTTTTAATCGAATTTTCTGAATTTGTCTTGTGTCTAACGAGTTGAATATTGTTCCAACCCATATGTGGGACTTTAACTCTTTTCTTATCAAGTAATCGAACATGTCCGTCAATGACTTTGAGGCCTTCCATTCTTCCTTCTTCGCTGGCATTGAATAACATCTCCATTCCAAGACAAATTCCAAGGACAGGTATCTTGCAATCAATGGCGGAAATTAAAAATCCTTTATCTTTTCCAATAGACTTAACTGCCGGGTCAAAATTGCCTACACCCGGTAAGACTAGACCATCGTAATTTGAAAGCGATTTCATATCCTGGATTACAGAAACGTCGCGAGAACCATTCCTCTCCAACGCTGCCTTTAGACTAAAAAGATTGCCTGCACCGTAGTCAAAAATTGCTATCCTAGGAGTGACGTCAGTGAGAGCAGCGTTATTTGCCCCGATGTTCTGGTCATTGTCGTTGTTATTGCTTTTGTTTTTGTTTTTATTGCTGAGCGTGGGCGGCGAACTCGTCCTCATTATAACCACTGAGATTTTTACATTGCTCCTTTTGTGCTTGGTGTTCCAACCCTTTTTTTATCAACACTGACGGCCATTCTCATGGCTACAGCAAATGCCTTAATGGCAGATTCCACCTTGTGGTGGTCGTTGTCACCGTACTGTACCACCACATGTGTACATGCATTCAAGTTCTGTGCCAGGGATAATATGAAATGTTCTAAATCCTCTTTGGGAATTTCTTCTATCGTATCTCTTGTTAGCTTTAGTTGTATGTTATGGAATTGGCGCTTTACCAAGTCTATGGCGGCATAGGATAAACAATCGTCCATAGGGACCAGCGCATAGCCAAACCGTGTGATCTGTAATCTCCCTGATAATGCCTTGTCAATTGCTGTTGAAAGAGCGATTGAGACGTCTTCTATTAGATGATGCATTATTCCGTCCTTGGATATTGCCTTTAACTCGATGTCTAGCATACTGTGTTTCCCCAGACTAGTAATAAGATGGTCAATAAATGAAAGACCGGTACTAACATTTGTCTGACCTGAGCCATCTATATTGACGTCTATCTTTACGGAGGTTTCATGTGTAGTTCTCTCGACACTTGCAGTTCGCTGCACATTATTCCAGTCGCTAAGGTTGTTTTTCCCACCAATAAAGCTGCTTCCGCGCTCAGTGCCCATGCTATCTTCTCTAACTATTGTTCTTAATCTTCTCGCCAGTA
>JAREAJ010000070.1 GCA_029240395.1 Nitrososphaeraceae archaeon | reverse complement strand
AACAAAAAAATCCATTGTGTATTCAACCGTGGGTTTATCACTATATCCAAAGCCCACAATATCCGGTATAATTAGTTGGAAATACTTAGATAATGTAGGAGAAACATATGACCATCTATCTGCTGAGGCCCCAATCCCATGAAGGAGTACAAGGATGCTCTTATTTGTTGACATATTCTTGTCGAGGTAATGAAGAAATCGAATGTTGTAGCTATTTACATCTACCAAGTTCATAGGAGCATTTGAATCAGGCAAGCGTGTGTCTACGTCCAAAGTTATTTGATCCCATAAGGATTAATAATATTTTATCATAAATCTTGAGTAAGATAGATCTTGATTCAATTGCAACCAGTAATAAAGTAACGTAAATTTCAGTCAGATCAAAATCGATTATGTAACAATGAAGACCTAAAATACGTTGTCAAGAACAAATAACACCTGTACAACTCACATAGCCACAATCGATATACACATTCATATTTACTGCGTACTTATTTTCTTATGCATGAGTGAGAAGAATATCAACGGGGTCGTTATTGAGATAGCCGAAAAAGAGATCATGTCAGGCCAAGAGCTTCATGGAAAAGTCGATATAATCTATAATGGTAGATTTGATAGCATCGTAATCAACTCCCAAATTGAGAACTCAAGCAATATTTTCAATTACACAAGCGTCAATGGTAAGAAGACAAATTATCAGTATGCTAGAATATCTATTTTTAAAGATGACCTACAAGACAAAAGGAAGCTCGAATTTACAGCCGTAACTAGTCATAAAGCTAAAGATAGTTCTACAAACGCGAAGTTTCGTGTATCTCTCGTCCAGGAACACAAGGAAGTTGCTTCTGCATTGGCGTTTGTCAAAATATTAAGGTAATATTGTACCCTCTAACTGATTGGCTGTGAATGTCAGCCTTAAGCCACTACAACTATTGTCCGATTTTTAGAATCTTCCTCTTTCCACGGTAACCTTGCCTGTCATCCATGGATGTGGTTCACAATGGTAAGGGTATTCTCCGGCCTCTGTAAAAACAAACTCGTACGTCTGCTGTGGAAGAATCAGACCTATTGTTGCCATAGAGTCAAACTCGCCACTTGTAGGGTCATTATATCCTGTGTCAGTTGTGACCGTATGAGCAGTTGTGTCTTCATTTGTCCAAATTACCTTATTGGTCTCACCCAAATTAGCAGTTATCTCTTTTGGTTCGTAATTTTCGGTTTGGGATGGTAGCGCGGAACCTTCTAAAATACTGACGCTGGTAGTCTGAGCAGGATTTAGGATCTCTTCAGAAACAACAGGCTTTGAGTTAACCTCAGGTAAATAAGAAAACTGATAGTACGCCATGCTTACAATGACAGCAACAATAAAAGCAATTGTACTAATCCCACCAGCATGATTGCTTGTGATCTGCATTGACTGTGAACTAGATCAAAAAATTGACATATAAAGCTTGTTTGGGATTACTTGTTACCTTGGGCTCTTATGATTATCCTAAACCTTTTGTCCTTCTTTATCTGCGGGATTTTCGCCCGTCGTTCTATCATACGAAGCCACGATATCGGACTGGGAGTTTACTGTATTTTTAATGTTGTTTTTGGTCAAATCGGCCTGAGCAGAGCTACTAGGACCGCTCTGTGAAGTGGACACTTTTCTATCAATATCAGTAGCAGTTGTACCCGCAGCACTCTTGCCAGTCTGCGAAGCCGGTGGCCCCTGGGAGGTGGAAGTACCTAATGACTTTTGGGCAGCTGGAGTCACCAATGGCTTTTCTTCTCTAGATTGCGACGGGAGAGGAGGTGCTTCGGTTGGAGGAGAAATAGCAGGCTTTGTTGGTTTTGGTGGTGCAGTTATGATCTTCGGTGAGGGCGACTTGGCAAGGGCTCTACCGTATCTAAACAAATGGAACATTGCAGCAAACACAAGCATAATTATTCCTATAACAAATAAGGAATAATTCTTCATACCGGCTAGCACAGCGTAATACGCTGCAATGTTAAGATAGACTTGGAACGCAAGGAGTGCGACGAATATGATGTAGATCCATTTCTCTGGAAGACTAATTGAATTTTTACTTGCAGGTTTTTTTGGCTGCATTTTGGCGTTTGCTTCTGCATTTTTGGCAAGTTTTATCATCATGTAGGTAAAGCCAAAAGACAAGGGAACTAGCAAAATCATAACCAGATAGAAGAAAATCGGGTCTATGACTAGTCTTTCTAAGAGAGATTTTGTCCTATCAGGATCAATATAAAAGCCCCAATATGTGGTGACAATGATTTGTGCGAGACTTGTTATACCTATTGCAGTAATAATAGGCCTATCTTTCCAAGAGAATTTCTTGTACCGGTCGATGAAAGGAATAATCAATAGTGTGAATATGAACAGCCCCGGCCATGCGACACCAGTCACGAACTTGTCATACTGGGTTCGCAGGAAAGCATAGAGACCAGTTAGGTACCACTCAGGGACCGTAATGCCAGGAGGCACATTAGGATCGAATTTGAGACCCATTTCTACGGGAAATACTCCACCGGTAAGCATTATTGCTCCCGTGATTGCCATAACCATGGGCACATCAAATACAAGAAATCTCGGGAAGTGAACTACCATTAGTCCCAACATGGCGATTGGAAGGAAGAATACATGAAATGCGTAGAAACGCAATACAAAATCATGGAAGCCAGCGCCGAAAAATGCGTCTCGCATTTGAGGCCCTAATATCGGTATGGAATTAGTTAGAGAAGCGGCTATAGATATTGCTAGTTCTGCCCTCTCACTAAATATAATATCATAACCTGTGAATGCCTCTAAGATTGTGAGAACTCCCAATATGATCCCTGTGACCCACAGAATTTCGTTTCTAATTTTGTATCGTCCGCTAAAATACTGATAATACATATGGAGAAGGGCAACCATTACCATCGCGTTAGAGGCATGGTAGTGTATGTTACGCATGTGAAATCCATAGGGTATCACATCGTTAATGTTCTCAACGCTATCCCATGCTCTGTCTAGAATAGGCTCATACCAAAGCATCAGCAGCGCTCCTGTAATTCCAAGAATAATGAATATTACAAAAGTAAGCATTCCTAAGAAGCCTAATGGGCTTACGAATCGAGTAGGAAATGTAAATTTCATACCCATGAATATAGTTCGCTCTACTCCTGAGTAGACCCATCTCAGGAATAGTACTAGACTATTTTCACGCTTTAAGGAAACGACCAAATCCCACTATCCCGTTCCCATCAACAGTCCAGTTTGGAGGCTTTATCCATACATCTCCGTTATTATCAACTTCAAGATCTAACATTGGCAGGACATTTGAAGGAGGTGATTGCAAAGATGCCGGTCCTGCAAAAGCCTTTCCAGTAAGAGGATCATATAAACTTCCATGGCAGGGACACTCTCCTCTTTTTCTTCCAGGCTCAGGCCAGTACTTCCACAGACACCACAGATGCAGACATACCATACTAAACATTCTAAATGCCGATGCATCATTATTGCTCCCTCCAAGTTCCTCAGGTAGCCGTATGAATTGCCAAGTCCTGAAAGCTTCTTGGTTCAAAGCTGGATCATCGCTTTTTGGATAAACAACTGCTTCAGAATGATTAACCTGAAAAGTCTTTACATTAGCCTGGGAGCCATCAGGCAACTCAACCTTTGCTCTCTCAGAGACAGAGCCAGTAGGGTTGGGCAGAAATTTTCCCCAGTCTACGAACGGAGTAAATGTGATTACTGTTCCAGCAGCAGCCATAAGTTTTAAAAAGTCACGCCGCGAAACCTTCCTTCCTGCGCGAGGAGAGCGTTGCTGCGCTGCCATGCTATGAAGGACTGGGTGTCAAGGCGTCTATAAACTTTTGTCTCGCCCTCGATACATCACGGGCAATCGAATGTGGTCACTATAAATGATACTTGTGAAAAAGGATCCGATCATTATGCCTACCTCCCTAAATGAGGAGGCTTAGATATGAATTGAAGTCGCAGTGGCGAAGCTGTATTTACTCCCGTTGAATTACAAGTTATTTGTTTAAACGTATTCTAGCAATGCCATTCAGGTAATGGACATGTTCTATTGTCGGATTAATAGCACCTTTGGGGAGTCTAGCAATAATGTCGTATTTCCTAGATCCATTGGCAGTTATGCGAACATTTCCACTATCAGATTCGAATCTGGCGTGGATATCTGAGGCGTCTGAAACTCCGCGAATCTCAGTTATTATCTCATAGAAATCAGGACCTTCTATGACTTCAGGTGCAGCTTGAGGAGCAGCCTCTTCAACCCTAGGTCGTTCTCTTCGAACCATTTGAATCCTTTCCGCATTAGGCAATTGACTGGGACCCGGTCCGACTAATACTTTCCACCCATATCCAGTTCCCATACCGACAACAAATCCACCGATATGTGCAAAGTATGCAACACCACCAGGCTCTCCAATGAAAGCAAAAATAACCTGCAATATGAACCAGAATGGAATATAGGCTATGGCAGGGATCCTCACTGTAGTTATAAAAAATGCAATTATAACTGTAAACACCTTTGCTCGTGGAAACATTACAAGGTATGCCCCTAG
>JAREAJ010000069.1 GCA_029240395.1 Nitrososphaeraceae archaeon | reverse complement strand
CTGTTGCTAATCTTTTGCACACGAGATAGATGGCCGCATATGCGGGCAGAAACGTTATTTTCTTTTCGACGTGAAATTCTTGTTCCTTGAGTGTGAATTTAACCGTTGCGTTTGCTCGTATCTTGATTAGTTCGCCACCTACTAGGCAAGCTTCGTTTAGTGGATCAAACGATTTCAAGTCGGAACATTTCATTTTGGCTAATCCGCTCTTGCTGTTTAGGGTTCCCGGCATCCTGAATATTCGGTGGATATCCATGGTTACCTGAGGATCAATATTTATGCCCAGTTCTTTTCCAATTTTGTCCAATTCGGTCTTAAAGCCTGAGTATCCTCCATTTTGTTGAACTATGTTGTTTAACCGTGTTTCAGAAAAATTTTTTACTCCTAACTTTTGTAGTAATCTCTTTCGCCAGCCATACTTTAGGCTGCTTCTTGAAAGTTTTATTAAAAAGTCCCTTTGATCATTTTCTTTATCGAAGCTGTTTGGACTCGTACTGTGAAAGCCAGGACCATATACAGTCCCATCGAAAATTCCTTCCCTATTGTTTATTTTTGTGCTTGACCTCTTATTCCCGTCAATACGTCGTATTCTTCGGTATACTCCTATCGTTTCGGGCATGAGACCTTTTCCAAGGATATACCCTGACATATCTGACCTTGCTTGAGCATCCAGGCTAAGAAAACTGCTGTCAGTGACATACAGATGAAAGCCCTCATTTCCTGAAAAATATATATGAATACTTTCCTCGTGGATGCCAAATTCATCTATAAGCACATCGTGCAATTTTTGCACCTCGCTTTTCGTACCTTCAAAACACCTCTTACATGGTATAGATTCTAGTACCAAGTTTTGGGAACCGCAGAGCTCGCATCTATCAACACCCTTTGTATTTCTAAATGCATGCAAACAGCCATCGCAAATTGAATATGAATGACTGGGTTGACATGGTAGGTGCATATCTTTAGCGTCAATATCAAATATCAAATCAGCCCCGAGCCATTCTTTTTCCTGCATTGGGTATGATGGAAATCTATAGTAAGCATTTGAGCAGTAGAAGTCAGATGGTATCTCTCGGATGGCTGTAGCAAGAATTTCGCCTTCGTTTTTAAAAGTCAGATGACGTATCATTTTCGCAGGTTCTCCGTTTGACCCAAAATAACGAAGTCCAAACTCTCGTTGATTAATTGCTTTTGGATATTCTATATTCTTACCATGTCTGAAGTAATACTCCCTGAATGTTCGCCTCAAGGTTTCATAATTTCGGGACGTGGTAACGTCGTTGGTTATACCCTCTACACGTACCAACTTCTTGCTATCCTCAACTCTTCAATAAGAAAATGTCGGTCTCTCGTTGTGATACTCACCCAACTCTTTTACTCCATCTTTTACCGAATTGAACAGGATTTATTATTCCATTACACTCTTCAGTCGCAAAGCAAAGACTCTCATTGAGCAGTTTTTCGCAGGATGGAACGTGGTACTTTGTTCCGCCTCCTTTTTTTCCTGCTAAATGTTCAATCTGATATCTCGTGATTCTTTCGTTAAAATCAGGGGCGGAATGAAATAGACCTACAATTTCATCGGTGTTCTTGCCAATAGACAGCATGTATGTTGCAAGCAAAATCCGAGCTGAATGCGATAAATTTTCTCCTTTGCTCATCTCATCGATTGCATGTTTTACGCAAGGAGGATACTTCCGAATCGTCTGAACATTTGTGCTATTGTGCTCCCGGCCAAATTTGGGCGCCAAGCGAATCAGATTGAACATAACAGATTTCGGCATAGATGATAGATCCATTTCTCTGATGCGGCTATAAATTAGTGCACTAAGCTCACTGCGTATGAGTCTAACTGTTTCATCAGCGTTCAGGTAGACATATCCGTTATGAACCATACGATTTATCAATTTCCACTGTAATTCATGAAATTTAGACGCCCGTATCACATAGTCGTTGATTTTAACCTTGAATAATCTGTTATCTTCATCGTCCATCTCGACTCGTACTCCAAATAGTTCTACGAAGATTTTAGAGATCAATAGTTGTCTTCTTTCTTCGCTACGCTCCCTCTTCAGATCTGCAATAAGGAGTCTTTCAGCCCTCAATGCTTCAAAAAGAGCGTGCTTCTTAGAAATGGTGTCGATCCCGATGCACTTAACCATGACAAGGCAAACAAGGAAGGTTAATACTTCAATCTCGTATTTTTCGAGAGTGTCAGTTAGCCTTCCATGATTAACCTCCAAGTCAAGTTTCTGAGCCGACCTTTCAATGATGTATTTCATTTCAGGGCGGTCAAATTCCTCGTAATTTAACTGGATAAGACGGATAAACTCGGATGCTTCTTTTAGGAACGGATATCTTGCCAAGTCACCAGTACCCAGTCTTATTTCAGACAACAGACTAAACAATGATAATAACGATGTCCCTCAATAAAAAAGTGCGTGTAGAGGATCTTTGCTTTCGGATAATATCTTGTCTCGTATCCTCTGATGCCATGTAGCGCCAACCCTATTAAGAATACAAAAGCGGGAGAATAGATTTAAAGCCCCATGTCGCGCCATCCCTCAAGGCAAGGGAACTAGGGTGACTAATTATGATCAAATAATGAAGCTAGCACTAGAAAAGGGCTTTTACTTTCCAAGCTGTGAAATTTATGCAGATGCACCGGCTGGGTTCTGGGAATATGGTCCTACAGGGTTGAAAATAAAAAATAAACTGGTTGATCTTTGGAGAAAAGAGATTGTTAGACGCGACGGAATGTTGGAGATTGATGGCTGTCAGATAATGAGTAAGAGTGTATTTGAGGCATCAGGACATCTCGGAAACTTTACTGACCCAATAGTAAAATGTACTGGATGCGGGTCCACTTTTAGGGCCGATAGGCTAGTTTCAGAAAGTATAGGAAAGGATATTCCCGAAAGGACCCCTAACGATGATCTCGATGCAATAATCGGGCGCAATAATATTCGCTGCCCAAGCTGTAAAGGACAGTTCGGAAGAACAACTCGATTTAACATGATGTTCAAAGTAGAAATCGGTCCATCAGCCGAAATGGCGTTTCTGCGGCCGGAGACTTGTCAAACTATTTTTGTTGATTTTCCTCGTGTGTATAAAACCATGAGGGGAAAGCTACCATTGGGTGTGGCACAACTTGGAAAAAGTTTTAGAAACGAAATTGCTCCTAGGCAGAGTTTATTGAGGCTAAGAGAGTTCTACCAGGCAGAAGTAGAGGTTTTCTGCAATCCCCACAGATTAAATGATCTCCCACGTTTCGAGGAGGTGACGGATACGCTGTTGCGAATCTCTAAGGACGGTGCGTCAACCCAGGAAGTAACAGCCGGAGATGCTCTTAGTAGAGGAATACTTCCAAATAAATTGGTAGCATATTATCTAGCTTTATTGAACGATTTCTACGGCAAGACAGGAATAGACATGCATAGAATTAGATTTCGGCAACTTGGAGATGAAGAAAGAGCTTTCTATGCGTCTATAGCTTTTGATTTTGAAGTCGAGACAAGCATTGGATGGCTGGAGCTGGTTGCTTGCAACTATCGGTCAGATCATGACTTAAAGGGTCACTCAATGGTCAGCAAAGAAAATCTGGAGGTGATTGATCCTTCTGATCAGTCAAAAGTACTTCCTCATGTATTTGAATTGTCCATGGGAATTGACAGAAGCATCTACGCGATACTTGAGCACTCATATTTCGAAGATTTTGAACACGACGATAGGGTTGTTTTAAAACTCCAGCCTTATCTAGCTCCTGTCCTGGTTGGAATACTTCCTCTAGTAAATAAGGATGGACTCTCTGAGAGATCACAGATGATATATTCAGATCTCAAAAGGGAATTCGACTCTTACTACGACGATTCAGGTTCAATTGGAAGACGATACAGACGTCTTGAACAAATAGGAGTCCCGTTTGCTATCACCGTTGACAAGGTCACCCTGCAAGATGATTCTGTCACCGTAAGGCAAAGGGACACAATGAAACAAGAAAGAATTAAGGTAAACGACCTTAAGAAATACCTGCGTGAGTCGCTGCAAAACCGCTAAGAACTAGTATACTATCAAAAGACATTACCTTCAATTAATGGGTCCTTCTTCTCTTTTTCCAAGAAAGGTTTCTCTCATTCACTATGAGTATCTATAATAAATTGTCAGATGTAGAAAGTGCCTTAAAGACGTCTTTTTGTGTCAGTATACCCTGTGCTTTACGATCCTTGTCAACAACGAGGAGTCTCCGGATATTTCTCGATTGCATAATTTGGACGGCTTCTTTTATAGAAGTGGTTAGATTGACTGTTACAAGAGGATAAGACATGACCTCTCGTATAGGCTTTTGAACTAGGAATACGTCGGATGATCCTATTTGATTTACTATATCCCTTTCTGTTATAATCCCTATCGGATTATTACCATCTACCGATCTCTTGACGACGACTACGCTCCCTATATCATGGTCTGACATCATTTTGCATATTTGTTGGATAGTCTGGTCTTCGGTAGCAGTTATCAATTCCGTTGTCATGAAACTAGAGACCGGCACAGAATCAATTCCCAATATACAACAACCACACTCTGTTATGAGTTACTCTGAGAGTAG
>JAREAJ010000068.1 GCA_029240395.1 Nitrososphaeraceae archaeon | reverse complement strand
GAGATGGATTGGTGCGTTCCTGTAGGTCACTTTTGCGTTGATTATGTGTAAACTGTCGGCAAGGGCAGAACTGGCGTATTGCGTCATGCGGCTTGTTCTCCCCACTTTTGCAATAG
Source organism: Nitrososphaeraceae archaeon (assembly GCA_029240395.1). Lineage (GTDB taxonomy): Archaea > Thermoproteota > Nitrososphaeria > Nitrososphaerales > Nitrososphaeraceae > TH5893. Next base: position 4,585 of record JAREAJ010000068.1, on the reverse strand, counting down.
CTCAATTGTTGAGCTTTTGGCATCCTCGATTCGATTTTCCCTAATGAGATTTTGGATATATTTATCATTAATTAAAGAGTAGAGGAATTTTTTTCGATCTTCTACGGAATGGATTTTTGTTCGTGCAGCATTTCGTGCAAATTCCTGCAACCTTGTATTCTCGATATCAGTTTTTTTAATTACCCTCTTCAATACCCTCTCTGCCTTAATTCTAACCTGACGCGCCATGATAGGACTCTTTCCCGATGTAGATATAGCAACCTGCATTACTCCTTCTATATTAATTATAGATGCATAGGAAAAATCGCTATATGAAGGGTCGTCAACGGAATAAACAAATGCGCCCATGGAGCGCCCTTTCTCAACGAGCGTTCTATTGAGCGATCTATCATCTGTGCATGCCAGCAACAGAAAAAGACTGCCATTATAGTCATCAAGTATAGTACTGTCATCTACCTCTGATTTTATAATTTGTATCTGGCCTTTATTTGCTAGAGCAGACAGATAAGGGTCAAAATGGTCACTTATTACAGTAATATAACAATTCTGGCCAAGTAATCCTCGAACCTTTCTACCACCTTCGATTCCCCCGCCTACGATTACCGCCTTTTTATGGTATAAATTTAAGTCGATTATCAATAATGACACCCAAAATGAGATAATTAAAAGACGTGATTTTCATTATTTATTTGTTACAGCACACCCTGAACACCCGCGGAGAGCGCGCTCACTTCTTAAAATAACTCACAGAATTGCCAGTTTCGAATCAGGCGTGATATACAAGAAAGGTTGCTTTGATAGTTCGGCAAATGGGGTATTCTTAATTAGAATTAAATCCGTTATAATGTAGCAATGTCAGCCTAAAAGCTAATTATTAGCCATGACGTGTGGATATTGGTATTGGAAGATGCTGACAACGATGTTACGGGTGAGAGGCACAAGCCCTCAAATAGCAACGAACTGATGCTTGATTCTCTTGAAGATATTGGACCTACTACGAAAGGTTTTCTCGAACAAGCAGGATTCAAATCAATAAAAGACCTTATAGTAAGAGGTCCTGCGGATGTATCTGAGGCAACAGGCATGCAAATTGAGAAGTCAGTTTACTTGTGTAACAAGGCACGATCGAGGCTGGAGGAGATTGGAATTATTGAGAAGAGCTTTACCAAGGCAACTGCCCTTTATGAAAAGAGAAAAAATGAGGAGCGTATCTCTACAGGCTCCAAGAATCTTGATGATCTTTTTGGAGGAGGAATAGAAACAAGAGCAATTACCGAGATTTATGGCGAGTATGGTACAGGAAAAACCCAACTTTGTCATACTCTTTGCGTACTAGTTAACCTAGAAAAACCGAAGGGTGGACTCAAGTCCGGGGCGCTTTATATTGATACAGAAAATACTTTTCGTCCTGAAAGAATAGTATCAATAGCTCAGGCAAGGAATTTAGACCCAGATAGAATACTTGACAACATACTTGTAGCCAAGGCATACAATAGTGCACATCAAGAACTAATTATCGAACAAACAGGTCCTGTGATTGACGCGAACAACATTAAATTAATAGTAGTTGATTCCGCAGTTGCTCACTACAGAGCAGAATTTTTGGGACGCGCAACCCTATCGGAAAGACAACAGAAGCTAAACAAGTTCATGCATCTATTGCTGAGAATATCTGAAACCTATGGAGTTGCTGTGTTGGCGACCAACCAGATTCAGTCGTCTCCTGATTCAATTTTTGGGGACGCCCTAAGGCCGATAGGTGGGCATGTTGTAGCACACACAAGCACTTACAGAGTCTATCTTAAGCGATCCGGTAAAAATAGGATTGCCAGAATGGTAGACAGTCCTTATCACCCAGAAAGAGAAGTGCTTTTTACCTTAGCCGAAAGTGGTGTTGAAGACCCTGTCTAGCAGTATAATTTAATCCCAGTTGATGCAGATAATATTAAATTAAGGCTAAAATAGTCACTTCTTATGCCCAGTTCGCATGGAACAAGACGAAAATCACGATCAGTTCTGACAAAAAGAAACATCCTCAGAGGACTATCGTACCTCCTTGTCGATTATCATGTAGGCGATAAGGTTGTGATAGATATCGATTCCAGAGAACACACCACTCTCCCTCACAGAAGATTTCAAGGCAGGATGGGTATTGTGAAAGAGGTGGGCAGGAGAGTTCTAAGGGTATCTGTGATGATGGGAGGAAAACAGAAGACGCTTCAGGTCAAATTTAACCACATAAAGCCGCTTACACATGGAACTGAAACGCAGGATGTCAAGACAGGATCTGAGGCTGCGAATTGACCGACATAATAAAAAAAGAAGTAATCACGCTTCCTCAAGTTAAGAAGGTATTAGAGTCAATAAAGGCAGACGAGATGGACCAGATCCAGAGGTGGACTTATGATTATGTCCGAAAATTTGCAAAGACGGATTCGGAGTCTGCTGAGAAAATGGTAAAGCGCCTCGTGGAAGAATGTGAACTAAAGCCAGAAGAAGCAATAGAGATTGTAAATATAATGCCTACGTCAATCGAAGAGCTCAGAGCATTTACATATGGCTGGAAGAAGCTAATATTGACAGAGACATTAGAAAAGATGCTAAATATCCTAAAACCGACTAATGAAAGTTAAATAAAAAGCTAATTAGTATATTGATGTAGGAAGAACTGGATTGTCAGCACCTTCGTATTCTAGCTACCGTGGTAGAGGCTCGAATTTTAACACTTCTTCCCATTACTCCCCTGATATGCAACAGCCTCCCAGGAAGTACGAAGAATATGCGTACGTGTTAGACTATACCCAAAGAGGCAAATCAACTACGGTCAGAGGAAGGGAGGGGCTGATAGTTCAAGGAATTGGAGAAGAACACTTAACTTTGCTTGAATTGCTTGGCGTGCAGAATATGAATTTTGAGGTTGGAGAGCGAGTATATATCGGAAGGGAAGGTCGAGATAAGGTCATCAGCGTTTTAGGAAGACTTGAATATGAGTATATATCACAATCAGCAAAAAACGACCTTCCAGCTATTGTTGAAAAAATAGTACTGCAGAACGAAAAGCGATTCATCGATCATATTAATAATGCCCAGCCTGTAACACCCAGGATTCACGCGTTGGAGCTAATTCCCGGGATTGGTAAAACTTACATGCTGACAATAATACGGGAACGCGAGAAGAAGAAGTTTGACTCTTTTGCGGATCTTCAAACTAGGGTAGGGCTCAGGGACCCAGCCAAGTTAATAGTAAAACGCATCGTAGATGAGATAGCCGGTCAAGCTAGAATGAATTTATTTGTTAGAAAATGAGACATAAACGCACAAATGAGATGGTCCAAAACACGCTCTCTAGGCCAGCATCATCTGGTTGACAAGAGAGTCCTTAAAGAAGTTATTAGGTCGTCTCAAATAAGACGAGAGGAAGTAGTTTGCGAAGCAGGTACTGGACGGGGAATATTAACCCGGGAGCTTTGCAAGCACGCAAACAGAGTCATTTCTTTTGAGATAGATAGAGTCTTATATTTACAGGCATGGAATTACCTTTCCGGCTTCACCAATCTACAGCTAATTCATGAAGATCTCTTTAAGAGTAGTGATATCGAATTTGACGTATTTGTATCTAATTTACCGTATTCCAGGAGCAAAAGAGCCATTGAGTGGTTAGCATTAAAGAAATTCAACAGGGCGATAGTCATGCTTCAAAAAGAATTTGTTGACAAATTGCAAGCAAAGACAGGACAAGCTAATTATCGTTCTATATCAGTAATAGGGCAATATTGTTTTAAAATAGAGAACCTCTTTGAAGTAAACAAAAGTTCATTTACACCTCAACCAAAAATTGACTCAAAGGTGATCAGATTGACGCCTAAGAGAGATGACAGTTTAATCATGGAAACCATTAGTAATGTTCATTACATTTTTTCACGTAGAAATAAGAGGGCCTCCTCTGTGCTAAGGGCTTTTGATAGAACAGCATCTTGTTATCATGAATGGAGTGACAAAAGAATTGACCAGATGGCCCCGGAGGAATTGGTGGCCTTGGCTCGGTCGATGAAAAAGGAGCGTCAGGAATAGTGTTATCAACTGCAGCAAATGGTAATCTTAAACTACACGAGTGCAGTTATTGCAAGATCATTTAACTATGGGGTCTTATTTTGACTAGAACAGAACATTGTAGTTGTTGTATCTACCCTCTGAAGACTCAATTCTCTTGGCAAATTGCCTGAAAGATTACAGTGGAAATATAGCATTAGATATTGGAGTCGGATCGGGAATTATCACCCGGGCCCTATGTGAAAACTTCAAAAAAGTAGTAGGAACCGACCTAGAGTTTGAAATACTGAAGAAGTGCAACGAAGATGTTGTTAGTAACATCTCAAAGGATAGTAATAAGAAGCTGAAAAATGAAAGGGGGTTTGAGTTAGTGTGTGCAGACGCGGCCTCTGTATTTAAGGACAATATCTTCGATTTGGTAGTGAGCAATCCTCCATACTTGCCGGAGGATTACGACAATGAAGGTATGAAAATCCACGATGAAGCAATATACGGGGGGAAAAGTGGGATAGAAGTAACATTAAAAATAATCAAA
>JAREAJ010000017.1 GCA_029240395.1 Nitrososphaeraceae archaeon | reverse complement strand
GCCATGGTATTTCAGAGTGCGATGAACAGTCTAGATCCTGTCTTCACGGTGCACGATCAAATGGAAGAGATTCTAAGGTTCCATGGATCAAAAGGCGATACCGATGACAGAATTTTGATCTCTCTGCAAGACGTCGGTCTTGATAGTACCACTGCTAAAAAATATCCGCACGAATTAAGTGGAGGAATGAAGCAGAGAGTTGTTATCGCAATGGCGCTTCTACATGATCCCGATATATTAGTTGCTGATGAGCCAACTACAGCGCTGGACGTTATTGTCCAAGCACAAATTGTGAAGCTATTAAAGTATCTTAAGGTTAAGAAAGGTCTCACAATCATCGTCATTAGTCACGATCTTGGTGTCATATTCGAAATCGCGGACCAAGTGGCAATTATGTACGCTGGCGAGATAGTCGAACTGGGTAGTAATGACGAGGTATTAAAGAAGCCAAAGCACCCCTATACCCAGCTGCTGGTCTCGTCTATCCCAAGACTATCTTCCGGAGAGAATATTGTCTACATTAAGGGCCAGCCGCCGGACCTAAAAAATTTGTCGGAAGGCTGCAAATTTCTCAATAGATGTCCTTATGCAATGGATGAATGCAAAAAAGGACCACCCGCTGTGAAAACCGCCCTTGGCTTCGTGCTCTGTTGGTTATACAAGTAACTTCGCTCATAGCAGTCCATTGGGCAATACCAAACAGTACGGGAAAATCAGGTAGGGTAAGGGTAGTTCCTTTATATAATTGCATGTCGATATGCTTATTGAACCTGGGACAAAGGCAAGTAGAAGGCATGAGTAGTCAAAGGAATCAAATGGTTAATGTAGCGAGGATTAGAGAGGACTTTCCGATTCTGAAAAGGGTCTTAAGGGGGAACAGGCGGCTTGTCTACCTCGATAACGCTGCTACTACACAGAAACCAATTTCGGTTATAGAGGCGATCTCTGAATATTACATGAACTATAATTCTAACATTCATAGAGGTGTGCACCAGCTGGCTGAGGAGGCGACAATAAAATACGAATTGACAAGAGAAAAGGTTAAAAAATTTATCAATGCCAAGTCAAATGATGAAATCATTTTTACACGTAACGCTACCGAGGCAATCAACATTGTAGCACATTCTTGGGGTGTTAGGAATATTAGCGAAAATGATTGTATACTGATAACCGAGATCGAGCATCATAGTAACATTGTCCCTTGGCAAATTCTAGCAGAGGAAAGAGGCTGCAAGCTGGAATACGTAGTAGTCAATGAGAACGGAGAATTAGACCTTGATGATTATCGAGAGCGGATGGATCGAAACAGGGTCAAAATTGTTTCAGTTAGTCATATGTCCAACGTCTTAGGTACAATTGTTCCCATAAATAAAATCGTTAAAATGGCACATGAGAGAGGGATCCATGTCCTGGTTGATGGAGCACAATCAGTACCTCACATGGAAGTAAATGTACAGCAAATGGATTGTGATTTCATGGCCTTCTCCGCCCATAAGATGCTCGGACCAACCGGGGTGGGCGTGCTGTATGTAAAAAGAGATATACTAACAGGAATGCCCCCTTTCTTAGCAGGAGGAGACATGATCAAAGAGGTGGACAAATATTATACCAATTACAACGAGTTGCCGTACAAGTTTGAAGCCGGTACGCCAAACATAGCCGACGTTGTCGGCTTTGGAGCATCAATAGATTATTTGAACAGAATTAGTATGCCCGCAGTTAGGAATCATGAATTAGAGATGATACAGTACGCTATGCAAGCCATACAGGATGTTCAAGGGATAACAATTTACGGACCGACACAGTCCTCCGTACGGGGAGGAGTTATAGCCTTTAATTTAGCTGATATTCATCCTCATGACTTGGCCACTATAATGGATGATCGAGGGATAGCTATTCGGTCTGGTCACCATTGCGCCCAAGTCTTGATGCGGAAGCTTCAGGTTTCTGCCACCTCCAGGGTAAGTTTTTATATTTACAACACAAAAGAAGAAATAGACTCGTTTGTGCAGGCACTTAATGACGCAAGGAGACTGTTCAGAGTATGAGCGATGATATTTATCGGGAAATTATTCTTGATCATTATAGAAACCCTCGGAATAAGGGCAAGCTTCCCGATGCTGATATAAGCACTCACGACAGCAATCCCTTATGTGGAGATGAAATAGACATCCACATGAAAATCTTCGGTGACAAAATAACAGATGTCAAATTTGAAGGAAGAGGCTGCGCTATTAGCCAGGCGAGTGCTTCCATGCTCACTGAAATGGTGATCAACAAGCCATTAACTAACGTAAAGGATATTGCAAAGACTGATATACTTGAAAACATAGGCCTTACCAACCTTGGGCCAGCAAGAGTAAAGTGTGCGCTGTTGGCGCTCAAAGTGATGAAGTTGGGTATGGTAAATTATCTTGCGTCAAGGGACCCAGATTCGGCCCGAACCCTTGAAGATGATTTCAAATCTCTTTAGACTTAATTTCCATGGCCTCACTGCATAAGAGGTTTTCCAATCTAGTCCTCGGGTATCTAGATTAAACCACGATAACAATCGGGGAATTAGCGCACTTTTTTTGTTTGCCGAGTAACTCCGCACGGTTCGAAAGATGGACATGGATCCGATCGCCACTCTTTTTGTTCTCAGTCTCGTCATTCGGTACACTTTCTACAATAGTAGCACTAGGAGCCACTTCTTCTTTCGACGAATGGACTAGTACCATGATAAAGTTATTGCATGATAATAGTGCGATGAATGTGGTAATGGTAAACTTTTCATTTTTGGGAGATACATCCTCGTTATTGTTTTTAGCGATAGTTCTCACTATTATCAGGCGAACTAGAAGAGTTGGCATGATTTATCTTTGCTGCATACTAATTGTAGTAGTTTTGGCTATGTATATCAAGATCGTTGTAGGACGAGAACTGCCACCGTCGTTTTCATCTTCATTTCAAGATCGTTCACAGAATCAAGATATAGAGCCAGAGGCCGTTCCCCACTCAGCAAAAAACCTATCGTTCCCCTCCACCCATATGGCAATTGCTGTTTGTCTTGCATACCTTGTGAGAGCAAGACTCGGCACTAGGCACAGAATTTTTGCCTCAGGGATATGGTTCTATCCTATTCTCATGGCTTTATCTAGACTTTACGTTTTACAATATTACGTGACCGACATAGCAGGAGGGTTCCTTCTTGGACTCATTATAGCAATACCGTTGAGTAATATCATACAAGTCGAGACTTCGTCTAGGTGAGTGACATACATTTAACAAAGAGCATAGCAAAATAACACATTAACAGGAAGGGTTCCAGTCAACTGACCGTGGAGTTAATTACATTAGCGTGTGTTATATAATGGTAGATAAGAGCTAGTATTCTGCAAAATAATCGGAGAAAAAGCAACCTCTTTCCAGAGGGTAGTCAGCGCAATAAGGTGTTTTGATAAGATTAAATAATTTGTTTAGTTCATCAAAAACCCCTTGCAAACAACCCTGCGAAAGGTTGGAGACTGTACAATTAGGCATTGTATTCCTTCTGATCTGCCTTCGGTAGTAGAGATAAATATTGCTTCTCTTCCTGAACATTATTCAGACTATTTTTTCGAATCTATACTGAAAGAATTGCCGGAGTCATTCATCGTTGCAGAAACAGACCAGAGGATTGTAGGGTATATCATGTGTAAAATAGAATTTGGCTTTTCAAATTTTCGTAAGCTGGGATTCGTGAAAAAAGGTCACGTAGTGTCGATAGCCGTATTACGTGAATACCGGGGAAAAGGGATCGGCAAATCACTTATGCTAGAGGCCATAAATGGCCTTGCGGTAAGAAAGACGGATGAAATATATTTAGAGGTAAGGGTCAGCAATGACCTGGCGGTCAAGATGTATCAAAGCCTAGGGTTCCTTACAAAGTCACGTTTGCGATCCTATTATAGAGACGGAGAGGACGCTTACCTTATGGCATCGGAGTTTATACAGTGATGATATGAGAGCCTCTGCTAAGGCAACCAAATTAGGAGGATTAGCAATACTCATTGCTTCAATATCATTTTTCGTAATTTACGCGTACTTTTTGCTCGCTTCTCAATGGGGGCTACTTATTGTTCAGATTACAGTCCTTGCCGGCGTGGCTGCATTAACTGCCGTTATGGCATGGATCGGATACACAATGGCTATTGCACCGAGAACCCAGGCAGATTAGTCTATTTAACCACGGCGACATCAGACACAATTTGGTATAACCTTGGACCAACCTCTCTTATCACTCTGGTGCAACTTATCTTATGGTTATAGCGTTTAAACGCGTTCGTCGTATCCATTATTCCTTTGTTAATAGCGTCCTTCTTGTTTTCTCCCCGCACGTGTGCAAAAAAGTGGACTATACCTCCTTCATCTCGAAGACATTCAATTGCAGAATCTAGGAACTCTTTTGCCCTCTCGGGAAGTGGCATCAGTACTCGATGGGAGATTCCGGATAAGACTCTCTTAGCTATGTAGTCTGCATCACCACAGAAAGGAAACACTCTGTCTTGTACCCTGTTAAGTCTGGCATTTATATTACATAACAGGCTTGCCCTGGGATTCGAATCTAAACTAAATACCTTAGATTTTGGATTTCTTTTTGCTATCAATATCGAAAAAGTACCAACCCCTGCAAACATGTTGGTTACGACTTCGTAGTTCCTGACGCTAGTTGCTATCCTATGCCGCTCTGTAGACAGTCTAGGAGAAAAATAAACCTGATCAATGTCAACTACAAATCGACATCCGTACTCGCGGTGTTCAGTTACCCTCTTTTCAAGCCCGGCAAGATGGTCTAATTTTCTTAACCTAAAGTCGCCTTCTACCGAAGAGGTCTGGAGAAAAACACTTTTAGCAGATTTCGTCTTCTCGAGTAGTCTTGCACCAATTGCATATTTCTTGTAGAGAAGGGACTCGGGAATCTTAATTACGATGGTATCTCCAACTGTGTCATATGAAGAGAAGATGTTACATTTTTCCTCACGGGATAAAATATCATCGAGAAGTGCTTTTAATTTACCCGACATGCGTTGGACTAGGAACCTTGTTTATGTAAGTAGTAGAATTGACCAGCTTCTTTTTGTAATTTGTCAAGTCTCCCACCTTCTTTATTCAACCTCGGTCTGCCGGTGGTATCATCTCTCCTATATGTGATAGATAGAGATTTAAGAAACCTGTTCATTCCTTCTTCCTTTTTCATAGGTTCACTGGCAGCGCCTTGTATCCCCGCATTTCCTTGGAACAAAATTAAGGAATCAGCCAGAAGGTCTATCAATTGCATGTCGTGGTCTATTACGATAGCAGTTTTTCCTCTCGCCCTCACGAAGCGATGAAGAAATTTGGCCAGGGCTATTCTATCCTCGATATCAAGGAAAGCAGACGGTTCGTCCAGGGCATAGATGTCGGCCTCTCGCAACAAGCAGGCAGCAACTGCTACCTTCTGTAATTCGCCACCACTAAGATTTTTTACTTTTTTTTCGTACAACCTCTTAATCCCAAGCGGTATAAGTATCTCGTGTTCTGAAGCAGATCCTTCTACGACGTTTTGATATGCTGACAAAAGCAGGGAGATGACGTTTGAGTCAACATCACTAATCAAATATTGAGGCTTATAGGAAACTGTTGCTCCAATGTTAACACGACCCTCATCCGGTTTTTCTGCATTGGCAAGCATTTTCATGTAGGTGGTCTTACCCAAAGCATTTGCCCCCACGACCCCTAAAATTTCACCTCTCCTTATGCGTCCTCTAGAAACATAAAGAGAGAAGGATTGGAAAGATTTTTTGAGTTCAGAATATTGAGCAATAAACTCGTCCGGGATTAATTCGTCGCCAGAGCTCTTTATGTCAAACCTGTAGCTTTTATCACGAAATCGTATGTTCTCCGAGGGAAGAAAACCCTCCAGAAAGCTGTTAATCCCGAGCTTTGTTCCTTGAAGAGTAGATACGATTCCATACGCACCGGGCTCACCATACAGAATATGGATATAGTCCGACAGATAATCTAGAAGACCTATGTCATGCTCGACAACCATTACGCTACGTCCAGCCTTAGCAAGGTCTCGAATAACCCTTGCAACCGCGAGTCTTTGATAGATATCATTGTAGGAAGAGGGCTCATCAAAGAAATAATAGTCAGCATCTTTCAAGGCTGCCACAGCTACTGCAAGTCGTTGCAATTCGCCCCCGCTGAGTTCATTAAGATCCCGGTCCAAAGAATAACTCAAGCCTAGCTCGGATATAATTCTCTCAGAATTCCTGCGTTCGTCATATTTATTGAGAAGATCTCTGGCAGAGCCCTTGAACACCCTAGGAATCATAGAGACCATTTGTGGTTTTATAGATGCACGAACACCCCCATTGAGCACTTTTTCGAAATGGAATTTTAACTCGCTCCCCTGAAATTTACTAATTACTTCATCGGTGGAGAGCCCTTTATCATAACTTCCAAAGTTTGGCCTAAGGTTTCCAGACAAAATATTAACTATAGTTGATTTGCCCATACCGTTCTTACCAAGCAACCCCACCACTGAACCCTTTTTTGGGGAGGGTAATCGGTAAAGTCTAAAGGAATTCACGCCATATTGGTGCATTTTGTCGGATCCTAATTCTTTGGCAAGATTTACAATCACAATAGCATCAAATGGACATTTCTTTACACATATGCCGCAGCCCGTGCATAGGTCCTCGGAGATAAGTGCCTTCCCGTCGCCCTCTCTCTGAACTATACACTCTCCGCCCGTCTTGTTCACGGGGCAGTAAATTATGCATTCTAGGCCACACTTGCGCGGCTGGCATAGATCTTCGTCCAGCACCGCTACTCTGTGAGTCTTTTCTGAACTCTGAACCAAATTTTAATTACTCTCAACAGTAACAGGTTAAATAGCTTGTGTGATTCTGCCATACCACCTCGAATCCAACAACATTTGGGTTTGGCAGTTCGAACAAGGTGCACACGGCCGAATGTATGTATCTTTGCGTCCCGGCCAGATAAAAATTAAAATGGCCCTTCTGACAGTCAACTAATAGCCGGTCATAGAAGCAGGGCGCGACCCGGACCCATTCCGAACCCGGAAGTCAAACCTGCTATCGCTGCTGTGTACTGACCTGCGTGAGCGGTTGGGAGACGGCAGTGCTGGCGTTTCTTAACAACCGGATCGGACTGACTTAAGCGGCATGGTTTCTTCGCGATTCTTCAATGAAAAACTTTGCTATCATACGTATCCCAAATCCAGTGGCTCCCTTAGGATTGTAACTCTTCTCCGAGGTCCCATCCTGAGTCCATGCTGTCCCAGCAATGTCGAGATGGACCCACGGCGTTGCATCTGTAAAGTTTGATAAGAAAGCCGCAGCCGTTATTGCCCCAGCTGGCCTTCCACCTATATTTTTTATATCTGCAAAGTGACTCTTAATCTGCTCGTGGTACTCCTCCCCAAGTGGCAACTCCCAAATCTTTTCTCCTGTCCTTTCAGAGAGGCTCTTTAGATTGCTCTTAAGATCATCATCAGTTCCAACCATTGCTGCAACATTTGCACCTAATGCTATGATACTTGCTCCAGTCAGAGTGGCAAAATCAATTACCAGCCGGGGGTTGAATAACTTTATTCCATACGCCATGGCGTCAGCAAGAATAATCCTCCCCTCGGCATCTGTGTTCACTACCTCTACCGTCTTGTCATTGAACATCTTTATTATGTCCCCAGGTCGATAAGAGCTACTCGATGGCATATTTTCCACACAGGGAACCAGCCCTATTACTCTTATCGGTAACCTAAGCCCTGCAACGGCCCTCAAAATGCCGATAACATTGCATCCTCCGCATTTATCATATTTCATTTCATCCATCTTATCACCGGGTTTTAATGAGATTCCGCCGGTGTCAAACGTCACCGCTTTGCCGATCAGAAGGTAAGGTCTTTCTTCAGCAGAAGGGCCATAATATTCAAGAACGAGCATTTTAGGAGGATTATTACTTCCCTTTCCTACAGAGACTATCCCATTCAAACCCATGGACTCCATCTGATAGCGCTCGAGAACCGTTGTTCGGATCTGATAGCGATCCGCCATCGCCACAGACTGTGATACTAATTGACCGGGTGAACAATCATTGGGAGGAAGGTTTCCCAAATCTCTGGAGAAATTAACTGCATCAGTGATAACCTTTACATGTTCGATAATTTTCTTAACCTCTTCGATATTTTCACTCTCAATAAGAATGCTCACCTTCTGAATATTGACGCTTTCTGACTCCGAGCCTCCAGCCTTGTACCTATCAAATTTATATAACGACAAAAAAATTCCTTCAGCCATCGCTTCGATATACCGACTCTCCTCTCCTACAATTGGGAAGATAGAGAAGTTCGGCTCGTTAATCTCTCTCGACTTTATAGCTATCTTTCCAGCTGCTATTCGGGCAGTCTCTTCTGTCAACTTGTCTGGATTACCAAGTCCTACCAAGAGTATCTTTCCTATTTTGTAATTACTACCCAGTGGTAACAATAAGCTTGTTCCAATTTTTCCTGTGAATATTCTTTCGGAAAGAATTTCCTTAAGATATTCTACAGTTTTAAAATCCAGGTGTCTAGAATATTTTGCATATTCCTTACTTTCTGAGATTCCCATGATCAAAAGAGGAGGAGGATTCTCTTCGAACCTCGGCTTTTCAATGACTATTTCAACCATGCGACTCATAGGAAACACAGGTTATTTTACATTATGAGAGAATTTCCCGCTTCTCCTGGATCAATGTAGGTCAATATGAGCTTCGCCACTTTTAGCAAAAGATATATCTTTTTAAGTTGGGTGCTATGCAATTCCGTTGTAATGATCTGTGTCATGCCTAACTCTCATTGCGTTGGTGTAACCCTTTGATATGAGCCTCAAGATGCGCTATCTGAATCTGAAATGCAAAATCAGGGATATACGTATGCTCGCCATTTTAGGAATCGCGGAGGCTGGTTCAGGACACCCAGGGGCATCATTTTCCGCTGCGGAGATAATGGGTTCTCTCTATCTCAGAGTAATGAAACATAGCCCTAGAAATCCCGAGTGGCCGGATAGAGACTACTTCGTAAACTCCAAGGCTCATTCTGCTCCAGGATATTATGCTACGCTATCTGTAGCGGGATATTTCCCACCTGATGAGATGAGCTCATTGCGCAGACTCGGATCCCGACTTCAAGGCCACCCGGTGAGATATAGTTCCTATCAACAGAGCCAAAGCGTGCCCGGAATTGAGTATTCCGGAGGCTCGGAAGGAATAGGGCTTTCGGTTGCCGTTGGTATCGCCTTAGCAAGCAAAATGGATAGAAAGAGGAACCACGTGTACGTATTGATAGGGGATGGAGAATCTAACGAGGGGCAAATTTGGGAAGCGGCGATGGCCGCAGCTAAATTCAAGCTAGACAATATAACAGTAATTCTAGATAGAAATCGTATACAGCAAGACGGCTTCACAGAAGAAATAATGCCGATGGATCCTGTGAGGGATAAATGGGCTGCGTTCAACTGGAATACCGAGGAGGTTAAGGGGCACAATGTGGAAGAAATAATGGATACCCTTTACAAGACGAAGCGTGTAAAGGATAGGCCATCCATAATCATAGCAAATACTATCAAAGGGAACGGAATTAAGCATATGACTAATAATCCACAATGGCATGGTAAGGCGCCTCCGAGGAAACACACCCCTGTATTGCTTGAAGAGCTCGAAAATGAATGTTTTATAGCCCCATCTATCATAGCCGGAGAACCAGAGAACTATGAGGATAAAATAAGAAAAGCTGAACGAGGAGGAGCGGACATGATACATCTCGATATTATGGATGGAAAATTTGTCAATAATACTACGATGGGTGCTGAGACTATTAAGAAATTGAGGCGGGTTACAAGCTTACCCTTTGATGCGCATTTAATGATCGAAAATCCAGTGGAACTTGTCGATGGCTTCATTGATGCCCAGTGTGACATCATCACGGTACACGCTGAAACCTGTACTGAAGAAGAGTTCTTAGCGATTGCGGAAAAACTTTTGCAGAATGGTATAAGCCCAGGTATCGCGGTCAATCCGCCCACAGACTTACCGCTATGGGTCTTTTCTCATTTGGAAAAAATAGACGTGCTAATAGTAATGTCAGTAAACCCTGGCTTTTCTGGACAGCAATTCTTGCCTGAAACGCTAGAGAAAATGGCTTTACTAGACGGCAAATTGCGCAAGCACGGTTTTAAAGGATATATTGAAGCGGACGGCGGTATAGATTCTAGGAGGCTTCAGGAGGTTTATGACGCTGGCGCCAAAATTATGGTAGCAGGCAATGCCGTATACGGCAGCTCCGATATACACGGTGCAATTATACAACTTAAACACAAAGCCAATGTTGCATTGGAGAGAAAATTGCTTGCTCGGTCGACATCTCTGGAAATAAGGCAAGATTGGATTAGGGCACGGAGACATATATTAATTCCACTTGCAAATGAGTTAGGAATAGAGGAGGAACTGCATGCAACTGAGTAACCTAAGAAAAACGGGTGATATGAGGGGAGCATATGGAGAAGCCCTAGTGGAACTGGGCAATGAAAACCCAAATTTGGTATGCGTAGGGGCCGATACTACGGAATCTCTGAAAACAAAGAAATTTGGTGACAAATATCCTGACAGGTTGTTTAATCTTGGGATTGCTGAGGCCAATTTAGTCTCAGTTGCAGCTGGTCTTGCCATCGCAGGCAAAGTCGTGTTTGCGAGCACATATGCAGCATTCTTGCCAGGTAGGTGTCTCGACCAGATTCGTAATGCCATCTGTTACCCTAATTTGAATGTCAAATTGGTCGTATCGCATGCTGGTTTGACTGTAGGCGCCGATGGAGCATCTCACCAACAGAATGAAGACTTCTCAGTCATGAGGTCAATACCTAACATGAAGGTTCTAGCTCCGGCAGATGCTCTTGCCGCACAACAACTCACCAAGTTAGTTGCCAAAACTCCTGGACCATTTTATATGAGGTTGGCTCGTCCGTCTAGCGAGATATTATACTCTGAAAGTATACGGTTTGCTTTAGGTAAGGCAAACGTACTGTCGGAGGGTAACGATGCCACCATTATTGCCTGCGGCTTAATGGTTCAAAGGTCGCTAGAGGCCGCAAGGCTGCTAAAGGAACAAGAAGGAATATCATGCCGTGTAATCGATATGTTTTGTATCAAACCTATAGACCACGATCTGGTCTATGACGCCGCAAAGAAGACGGGTATTATAGTTACCGCTGAAGAGCACAATGTAATCGGAGGTCTGGGAAGTGCAGTAACTGAATCCTGTTGTGAGAGATACCCTGTGCCGGTTAAGAGAGTTGGAGTAAAGGATACCTTTGGAGAGTCTGCAAGGGATGACGAAATCGAAGATTTGTTGGTTAAATACGGCCTAACTTCTTATGATATAGCCAAGAGCGTAATCGATTCGAGGAGGAAAGCCCTTGTATGAAGATCTTTCTAGATAGTGCTAATTTGGAAAGCATAAAGACGTATAACGATATGGGAATACTAGACGGGGTTACAACAAATCCATCTCTGCTGTCGAAGGAAAAGGGAGATCCTAGGAAAGTAATGAATGAGATAGTAAGAATAGTCAAAGGTCCGGTAAACCTAGAGGTAATTGGAACTGACTATGAGGTTATGATTGAAGAGGCGCATAGGTTAAAAAAGTACGGCGAGAATGTGGTAGTGAAAATCCCTATGATTCCCGCTGGATTAAGGGCGGTTAAGAGATTAGCGCAGGAGGGAATATCAACCAATGTGACGCTTATTTTCTCGAGCAATCAGGCGATTTTAGCTGCAAAATCAGGAGCCTCTTATGTAAGCCCATTCATTGGCAGACTCGATGACAATGGACAAGATGGGATGAGTATTGTTAGAGAAATTACCCAGATATTCGCTAATTACAAATTTGAAACCGAGATCCTAGTCGCCAGCATTAGACATCCTATCCATGTTATCGAAGCTGGAAAGTGCGGTGCAGATATAGTCACCCTTCCACCTGAAATACTACAAAAGATGTTTACACACCCTCTAACCGATAAAGGCCTAAACGGCTTTCTTTCTGATTGGAATAAGGTGAAGGATTTAAATCCGGATCTCCTTTTCTAAATTTGCATTAAAGATATTACCTTCTCTGGAATGGCGCCAAGCTCACTCACTGCTACGCTTTTTTCGTATTCTAGAAACTTCAAATTCTGACTTATGTTGACTGCTTCGTTTAATGTTCTTCCGAGGCCCAGAGCAACCATTCGAATACCCATCCTGCGGTAGAGTAACACCATGTGTCTTACGGCATCACTATCAGAAGGCTCTCCATCAGTAAGTGTGGCAATAAGATCCGGCCTGAATGATCTGATAATTGGTTCTAACAAAGCGTAAATCTCGGCTAGGGGGGTGCCCCCTACAGCCTTGACTTGTGCCAACCGTCGTGCATGTAATCTCGTCCACGGTGCACTTGGGGGCTTAATTATCCAGCATTTGACCTGTCTGGCTTCGGTACTGAAAGCGTAGACCCCAAATCTTATTTTCAAAAATTGCAAAGCTTCACACAATGCTACAGTGGCGCGCTTGTAGTCCTGTTCAGATTCTTCAATGCTGCTCGAGTGATCCAAGATAATAGCGACTTTAGACCTATATGATACCTTGAAATCCGCGATGAAAGTCTTCGGTAGCCTTTCCAAGAAGGTTTCGGTGTCGAACTCGTCACCAGTTTCTTCGTGCCTTTCAATCCACCCTGTTTTCCATTGTTTGAATTTTGCTTTCGTCCGCTGTATCAAATCAACATCGTATATCTGGCTCTCATCATAACTCGTGTCTTCAGGAATGCTCAAGCCTGGTTGTAATAAGCCCTCATTCCCTCTGCGTTCACTTCGCTTGCTTTCTTCGAGGAGTGCTTTGAATTCAGCAACCACCTCACGCCCCTCAATAATTTCTTCAGAATTTCTGGCCCCCTTGTATTCCAGATTCCTTAGTTTTACAAACTTTTCGATTTCAGAGATCAAGTTTTTCTTGTCAACGGATCTTCCCAAGCCGATTTTGCTCAAAGGTGTGATGACAGGAAAAGAACCCAAAGCATTCAGCTCCAATATCTTGAGAATTTCAGGTATGTGCTTTTCTATTGAACTTGTGCCTTGATTATTAGCAATTATATCTTTTAAGACATTCTTGGCAAAATCCGCTGCGTTCTGTACTCTCCTAAGATCGTTTCCAAATAGTTCGCCCTTCAGCGAACCGGTTAGAAAGTATTGAGAAAAAGCCTCAGCAACCTTATGCTTTCCGTAAAGCGAGTTCAGAAGAGGTCTTGAGAGCCAGGATATTCCTTCATAAAAAATAATTTCTTTTTCCATACCATTCCAAAGGCTAAGGCCAAGGATTTCTGATCGCTTAGTTTCAAGCGTATTTAGTAGGAATCCAAAGACGTGGTCATAACTTAAAACCTTGGTGCAATATATCATTCTCATCGACTCATACCATAGCATTACCCGCCACTGCCTGTACCTTTGGAGCTCGTTACCAGGGAACATACGCGGGCTTGGAAGGAAAATTTGTTTTTTGTCGGGTCTGGTAATTGGTATTTTTTGGTCCGTTAGAACTACTTGGATGCGCATATTACCGGTCCATCTTCTCGCCAAGAAGGTAGCGATATCAAGCAATATGTCAGTTCGGAGCAGCAATGAAGATTCTGAGAACAACGATCTCATTCACCATATATTGATACAATCAAATCCATAACTTTACGAAATTCGACTTCACCCCATTGATCATAGGCATTTGCAAAAACTATTTCGGCTGCTCGTTTGGCCTGGATTTGCTTGTCTAATAGCTTCGTGTAAGCGATTGTTTCTCTAAGACTAGGACTATAATACAGCTCCTCCACGGCTGCGGCTTCTCTTAGACTTTTAGCCAGCCGGATGCCTCGCTTTATGTCCTCAATCTTGGAACTTTGGACGTTAGACACATGCCTGTTTATGATTTCAAGCTCGGTATCCTCGGGAGGGTATTCAAGCCTGATCCGAACTGGAAATCTGCTAAGAAGCTGGGGGGGGAGCTCCTTAGTACCGATGTGAGACAGCGGGTTTATAGTTGCAATTCCGCGGCATTAAGTTCATCGAGATAAAGGAGGCCCCCATCACGCATAGATTTTATTAAGATTCCTTCTACAAAATTAACTTCTCCTTTGGCAAGTGTTTTGCTTCCTATCAGATGTGACTCCCTCGTTCGCAGGCTAAAGTTAACAGAGTGTAAGTCCTTATTCATAAGGGAAGCAAATTGTCGCACGAGAGTCGTCTTGCCAGTTCCTTTCGGTCCTATTATAATACTAAAAAGTCCCGCATCGTAAGCTTTTGTCAATATGTCTAAAGAATTGTTCCAGTCCAGATATGTTTCCATCATATCCCATATTTTCAAATCAGGAGGTTATTAATAAAAACCAATGCGAAACGAAACTCATTTCTGTAGGGGAGCAATTACCTAAGTAATTCACGCCTATTTCTCACGTAATCGGTTAGTAGCGCCTTGTCAATGTTTGAGGGATTTATGTAATACGATTTGCCTTTAACCATCTTTTCCATCTGGTTTACGTAGTCTAGCAAGGAGTCATCTTCACTTATCATTATGGTATCAATTTGTATCCCTGTCCGCATGCATTTCCTAGCCTCAGCTATTGTTCGTTGAGCAATATAATCATCAACTTGCCTATAACGATAACATAGATATACAAGCTTTCCTGAACGAAAGTCTAAATCCAAATTCTGGAGCTCCTTAATTCTGCAAAGAGTTTCAAGGTCAGGGCTATAGAAGTGAGAGTACGGCTTTTTAGAAAGTAAATCTTCTTGATCCCTTTGATGATCAATGAAGCATGCACTTGGATGACCATCGGTGATTAGGACAATACGTTTATTTGAATAACCTTCTCGTGTTAAAATTTTGGAGGCAAGTCTAAACGCGGCCTGGTAATTAGTATAATGCATGAAATCTCCGCCGGGCTCAAAAGTCTTAAGATAAGGTATATCTATGGGAGAGACTCGTGTTGCCAATGCACCGAATCCTATAATGGATATTGAATCAGAAGGAAAATATTTTTTATTAAAAACAAAGAGACCCCAGAGTGCTTTTTTCGCTGCCTCAATTCTGCTTAGATCCCCGAACATTGATGAATAGCGCATAGTAGAACTGAGATCAATGCAGTATACCATTGAGGCCTTTACATCTCGACTTGTTTCGAACTCCTCGATATCTTCGATATCAAGCTGTAGAGGCAGATTGACTGGTCCGTTTTGTTTCGAATTCCTTTGAAGAGCGTTTAAGAGTGTTTTCGGAACATTCATCAGTTTCAAGTCATTTCCGATCTCAAATTTCCTGCTTGAGTCACGTACTAGGGAGCCCTCACCTTGAACTATTGTTTCGTGCAAGCCGATGTCTCCAGACGTTAAAGGGTTCATAATATCGACCAATATCTTCTCCCCAATAGAAGAGAATCCTCTATGGGAAAGCCATTTGTGCGAGTCCTTAAGGTACCCTCTTTCTATCAGTTCGGCTACTATTGAATCCCCATTGGATATTCTAATTTGTTTTGCTATCGAGGAACGATCGAGCTGTTGAGGTTGAGTTGATTGTTTATCTTCGGTAGCTGATGAATGTTTCTTAGGCCACCAGCTATCGATAAGTTGTGCAAGTTCCTGAAGATCAGGAGTGCGCTCGCGTATAATCTCTCTACCTATTTTCTTCAAGAGAACGTCAAGCCCTTCTTTGTTAATTCTGCTCTCTCTTAGGCCACCATTAACAAGTGACCTGGTTTCACTGTCGCTAGCCAAAAAATACTTAATTTCAGACATGACATCGCATCCGGGGCCGCTGCTACTCTGGTCTTGCAGTGTATTTGCCTCCCATCTTATCTAGCAAAGGCGGATCTGTCCATCTTAGACCCTCTAGGACCAATTCAGTTACCGAGGCAGTAAACTCACTGTCTCTGTCATTAACTAATTGTATTACTCTTGAATCTATATCCAGACCGGTAGCGAGCTGAATTAAACTCAAATGTTCTTGCTTAATCTTGTTGGCTGTTTGGGTAACCGACTCATTCAAGCCAGGAAATTTATCTAGCTGGGAGATATAATCTACACCACCACCGTGCCCGCGGCCAGGGATCGTCTGTGAAGCGATGAATTGTTTATTGCTACCAAAATCTTCTTTGATTTTAATGAGCTCATCGGATGAAAGATTTTGGATATAGCTCGCCGACACTTCTCTGATCGCACTTTCGATAATTGAGTTAAGAATCATGCTCCTGCTCTCCCGACTGTCATCAATCTCAGACAATTGGAACTTGCAGGTCTGATAGATAGAAAAGAAATCGGAAAATCGAGGAACAGAAACCATGTTGCTTTGTATAGACCTTATTCTCTCAGCCTCAGAAGCCAAGACTTCTGTTGAATGGATTCCCATTCTTACGCTTACGCCCTTCGTGTGGTCAATTTCCGGGTGTTCTCTCGACAACTGCGCGACTTTTGCAATGGCCCTTATAATAAAAATTGGTAATAGAACAGCCCTGTCCTTGCTAATCTGCGCCTCTTGAAGTATGATGAGCATTTCGTCAGCGACATTAGTAGGGTAATGGGTATCTATATGGCTTCTAAGCCTGTCAAAGAGAGGTTCTATAATCTTGCCTGAATGTGTGTAGTCTACAGGATTTGCAGTGGCTAGCAATTTGATATTAGGTTTGAAAATAACTGGATACGATCCTGTTGTGAATTTTCCTTCTTGCAGGACACTTAGCAATGCAACCTGTTTTCGGGAATCAAGAACTGGAAGCTCGTCAATGCATATAATGCCATATCTTGCCTGTAATAATTGACCGGGTGAATATGATTCGATGCTGTAAAGTTCCACCCCTCTCTTAGCAATCCTAATAGCATCAATTTGTCCCATTAGGTCTTTTACAGTTATATCCGGTGTAGCCAGAACATAACGATATCTCTCTTGTCCCTCTTTCCAGTCTATTCGTGTACCTAGTTTATTGTCTCTAATTTTCTGCTCGCATTCAGGGGAAACAACAAATTCGGGATAAGTACGCTCAGGATTTCTGTCACATAAAAGACTAATCATCTCCTGGCGAGGTATCGACGTTGGTATATCATTCGTTAGAGATCCTCGAACAACAGGGATAGGGGAAAGAAGATGAATAGCAATGGACTCGGCTAGCTTTGTCTTGGCTTGACCAATTTGCCCGACGAAGAGGATCTCGTGTCCTGAGAGAATAGCTCTTGTGACTGAAGGAATTACACTGTCATTGTATCCAATAATACCCTTGTAAACCTCACGCCCTGATTTCATCCTCAATACAAGATTTCCTCGTAATTGTTCCTCTACCGAAGCATGCTTATAATTAATCTCAAATAATTGCTCTAATGTTCTGATTTCCCTATAGTTCTCAGGGACGCCTGGCATCACCTGCCGATAATTAGGTGACGAATCATAAGATCGGTTAACCAATTGTTCAACAGCTTGGGTCGCCATACGTACAACACTCTGGAGGATATCGAGAATTTAAGGATTGCACAAGTAAGAATATTTGGTTTTGATATGCAAT
The DNA here is from genome assembly GCA_029240395.1 of Nitrososphaeraceae archaeon. Classification (GTDB taxonomy): domain Archaea; phylum Thermoproteota; class Nitrososphaeria; order Nitrososphaerales; family Nitrososphaeraceae; genus TH5893. The sequence continues at coordinate 2,997 of JAREAJ010000017.1, read as the reverse complement.
CCATTATTACAATTCAAAGATGCTGGGGGGACTAAATTCGTTCACAATGACAACTTTCGTCTAAGCCAGAACTATTGGAAAAAAGTTTTTGCCAAGTATAGTTTTTATGCCGGAAGCTGAATGCCATAATTATAATTGTCTGTTGCTGAGTACAAGCATATCATTAGAATTGCAGGAAAAGACATAGAGGGTGGCAAGAAAATGGTCGTTGCCCTTAGCGAGATAAGAGGAATAGGCTTTAACCTTGCACAGGTTATACTTCAATCAATGAATCTCAATCCGGGTCTAAGGATTGGGTTTTTAACCGACAAGGAGATTGCAGAAATCGAAACTTTGATTAAAAACCCATCTCGCGTCGGAATACCGGCTTGGTACCTTAATCGACAAAAGGATATGGACACGGGAGGAGACAATCATCTTATTACTTCTGATTTAGACTTCACTATATCTGGCGATATTGAGAGAGAAAAGTCAGTCATGAGTTGGAGAGGATACAGACACATGTTTGGGCTTCGGGTTAGGGGCCAATGCACTAGGACTACTGGGAGGCGCGGCGGCGCGGTAGGCGTGAAGAAAACGGGGAAAACTCTTCCTACGGCTCCTGCAGCCCAGCCTACAGCACAACCGGCATCAGGAGGAGCATCGACATCTAAACCGGCTGAGACTACACCGTCTCCCTCCACCACATAAAGAGTGAATTGCATTGGGAGATCCGCATAAACCAAAAAAGACTTTTCACAGACCTCGTAGGATTTGGACAACAGACCAACTCAACTCCGAGCTATATACTTTGGGGGCATATGGATTGAGAAACAAACGCGAACTGTGGAAGGCAGAATCAGAAATTGCTCGAATAAGAAACCAGGCACGAGCCCTACTTGCCGTCCCAACAGAGCTTCGACGAGACAACGAGATCAAACTATTGAATTTTCTTAATAGAATAGGTTTAGTTAAAGAATCCGCGACTCTCGATGATGTTCTAAATCTTAAAATCGAAGACATACTTGAAAGGAGACTACAGACAATAGTGATGAGAAAGCTTGGATCAAAGTCACCTATTCAGGCTAGGCAGGTCGTCTCTCACTGTCATGTAACTATCGGAGGTCGCACTGTCAATTTGCCAGGATATATAGTAAGGACGGATGAGGAATCAAACATTTCTGTTAGGCAAAATTTCTTGTCACCCGAGGCTCCTTCTGAATCCGGTTGAATCGGGTCGGCGATAAAAGTGCAATAATATCGTGACAATTTCAAGAGGGCTTTAAAAGTCAACATCTCATTTCATTCCTCACAAAGTCACAACGTCAGCGTATAATGCAGTTCTTTATGAGGTCAACGCAATTCTCAACTAGTTAAAACCCATCTGCTAAGTTGACATTCTTCCACCTGCATGTCTGCATGTTTGTATGGTTTGATTAGCACGGTTTGGGAATCATTCTAAAATTGTGATTGGTTAACTCTTCGATAAGTCTTTTAAGAAGGGACGGCGGATATAACCGCTGTGTGCTCAATTATAGGGTACAAAGGAGGTTCCTATGCGGCCCCATTGATCATTGAAAGTCTACGTAGAATGGAATACAGAGGTTATGACAGCGTAGGAATTGCTACTATCGACGAGGGGAATATTTTAGTTAGTAAAGGGGTTGGAAAGGTTGCGGAGGTTAGCAGGGCACTTGGTTTCCAGAAGATGCCTGGACAAATAGGGATAGGTCATACCCGGTGGGCAACTCATGGTGGAATCACTAATGCAAACGCCCACCCTCACGAAGCGTGCACCTCTAAAGTCGCAGTTGTTCATAATGGCATAATCGAGAATTACCGAGAGTTGAAGAGAGACCTGATATCTTCTGGCCATTCATTTAAGAGCGAGACGGATAGCGAAGTCATCGCCCACATGCTAGAAGAATCTCTTTCTGTAGTTCAGGATAAGATTAAAGCTATCGTGAAAGTCTGTAGCAAACTAAAGGGAGCATATGCCTTTGTTGCTGTTTTCAGCGATGGAACAATATGTGGTAGCAGGTATGACGAACCCCTCATTGTTGGATTGTCCAATGACGGATATTTCATCTCCAGCGATGTGCTTGGATTTTTACAATATACCGATAAAGCTATTTTTTTAGATAATAAAGATATTGCTGTTGTTTCAGGTGAGAACCTGTATTTGTATGACTCGGATGGAAATGCAGTGAGACGAGAGGTAACACAGGTCGCCTGGGAGCTTGGAGCGGCAGACAAGGGAGCATATGCTCACCACACCCTGAAGGAAATCCACGAGCAGAGGAAGACGGTTTTAAGCGGATTGGACCAAAATGATGAGGACCTCATTAGTTTTTGCGACATTTTACTCCAAGCCAAGAGTGTATATATTACAGGAAGTGGGACGAGCTATCATTCGGCACTGCTCGCAAAATACATCTTCGCCAAACTGGCGAAGATCCGCACTGAACCCATCCTATCGAGTGAATTCCAATATGTTCTGGACTTTATTGACAAGGACAGTGTAATACTTGCTATATCACAGAGCGGGGAGACTGCTGACGTATTAAATTCTGTAAAACATGCAAAAGAAACCGGCGCTAAGGTACTTTCTATTGTCAATATAAGTACCTCTTCTTTAGCCCGACTAAGCGATTCGTTTCTGACTGTTAATTGTGGTCCCGAGGTGGGGGTCGCTGCCACCAAAAGTTTCACTGGCCAACTTTCAGTAATTTATGCTGTCACTGATAGGCTATGCGGCTATTCCCTTGGAATTGTTAACAAAAAACAAGCTATTGCTTCTGCGATAGAAGACGTACTCTCATTGGAAGACAATACAATAAAGCTTGCAGATCTTTTAAAAGATTTGCGTGATATATACATTCTGGGGAAATCACTTCATTATCCTATAGCCCTGGAGGGAGCATTGAAAATTAAAGAACTTACATATCTGCATGCAGAAGGTATTGCAGCTGGAGAACTAAAACATGGACCTCTTGCCCTTATTGATGAGAATAGTAT
>JAREAJ010000016.1 GCA_029240395.1 Nitrososphaeraceae archaeon | reverse complement strand
CTACGAATCAACCCCTCCTCCACGGCACTACGTCTTTGGTTACTCTCAATAATGTCTAAAGGCAAATCTACATCGATCTCCATGTTTAATCTCCCCTTTTTTGTTTCCACCATTTCAATACGGTACCCTAGTTCAAGGTTAAATCCTTATCTTAATTTCATATCTTTATTTTGAAAGTTCTAACAGGGACACTTTTTGCAGATTAATAATGCCCTTTCTGGACAGAAAATCAGTATTATCTGCTTGGTTAGCATATCTGTTAAGTGTTGTCCAGCATTCATGCAATAAAGTCATAACGGTTATTTCTCTTAATTATTATTATTATTATTTTAATTGCGGTTGTTATTAGAATACGTTAATTAATTAACCTGCAAGATCAGTCATTTACATATATGCCAGCTTACAACAGCCTATCCAGTGATGAACCAATGGTCGAAGGCAAACGACTTTTGATTTGCATAACTGGAATGCCTGGTGCTGGCAAATCTACTGTTGCCACTTTGCTTAGGAATTATGGATTCTCATTAATTACTATGGGTGACGTTGTTAGGGAACAGGCAAAACTTCACAATCTGGAAATGACTGATGCGAATCTAGGTAATCTGATGCTTAAGCTTCGCAAAGATTTGGGCCCAGCTGCAGTTGCACATCTAATTTTGAAAAAAATTAAGCAGGATTCAGGTATTAAACGTGATATTGTAATTGACGGTATAAGGAGCATAGATGAAGTCAAAGTGCTGAAAACCATCGGGTCAGTTAGATTACTGGCAATCCACGCGTCTGCCGAAACAAGATACAATCATATCAAGCACAGAGGTAGAGCAGACGTTCCTCTAGATAACACTGATTTCCTCATCCGTGACCAGCGAGAAATAGATGTGGGCATAAGCGAGGCGATTGCCATGTCAGATGAGGTTATATCTAACAACAATCTAACAATGGCCGAATTACAAAATAAAGTTCTAGGTATAGTTAGAAAATGGCTCGAAAACATTGACAGTATCAATAATGGAAGTTTTAGGAATTACGAACAATGAAAGAATTGCCTGCTGCAATCCGGATCATATCGGTAGCAGAGACTCCTCTAAATCCTTCCGAGTGTCCCGAAAGGGTAAGAGCTGCACTTGAGAATGTTTTTGACAACAGCATAGTTGAGACAAGGCATGGCAGAGTGATTGGAAGGGCTATCGGAAGCGAACCGCTTAACACTATTTATGAACAAGTCAGATCTAGAGCTGCCCTGGGAGTATTGAGAAAGGCCCTCATCAGGAACAGGACTATGGATTCAACCTGGTTTCTTTTGAATAAACAAGCAGCCGCAGCCGGTACAGTAGCTATTGTAGAACATAAGGACGAGTCACCACTAGGTGCAATAAAGATAACCATTGAGTGCGATGATTTAGACACTGTTATTGATTGGCTTTCCCCTGCGACGTAGAAAATTATGGACTTTTGGGAATAAGTTAGGCAGACTTAAACAAAGGAAAAAAGATAACTTGGGACTTGAAGAGCGATCTTTTATAAGTAATTCTACTAATGTATTGATTGTGAGGGCGTCGAGCTTTTCTGGTTCTCCAAAAGGTCGCCTAAGTGATAGAGTCCATAGAATTTATGCATGGTTGGAAAAGAGGCAGTCCGCTGTGTTAGTAACCGCAGTTACCAGTATAATTTTGCTTTTTATTATGCATATGTCTACTGTTACTATGCAAATCAATTCAGAATCTCTTTTGCAGAATTTTATTATCTTGGTTACTATTGTCTTGCTTCTTATTATCGGTACTTCGGTTATCTGCAAGGGTGTAGTTCCTATAGCTATTTGCTCGTTAGGGCTTACTTTGGTATATGCGGGTATACTCTATCCGTCTTACTTTATGGAGACGGCCGGTGAACTATACTATAAGTCCTCGTATGGGTTTATGTCAGAAAGATCCGTTTTGAACGCCGCTCACGGCTATTTTTTGCTGGGAATAGCCATGGTAATCTTAAGCTTAATCATCGGATACAGACCTACAATACTCTATACTAAAAATAGGCCCGAGTCATTGGAGGCTATTTGGCAGAAATATCCGATATGGTATGATAGTGTAAAGCTTGTGGGAGGTTACGATGAGCCTTCAGTACCACTAAAAAGCTTAATGACAGCCGAAGAAAGATATCTCTTATGGCGTTACGAATTTGTGCTTACAAGCATTTACGGGACACCTTATCTTGTTAAGCCAGACGGATACGTACCCGCTAGTTCAAAAATTTTGAGAGACAAAGAAAGTCTGTCAATGATAGGCAAGTCAAGGTACACGGGATATTTTGGATAATGTGCTAATCATATACCCTCTTTTCAATTTAGTGGAAGTCGATTGGGACAGATTAGATAGGTAAACTAGAATTGTAAGAATCAATCACACATAAATTTCAAACTTTGCAAAATATTGACGGGCCCCTCCTAAGTTGCTATGATCCGCCCTATCTGACAATTAGTACAGAATGCTTAGCTTGGTGTAAAACTTTCTCAGACACACTTCCTAACACCATTTTCTTGAATCTTCCGGAGCCCCTATAACCCATTACTATCATATCGAATAGTTCCTTCTCACTATATTGGGTTATCTTTGCTGCCACGTCTCCTTCGATAAGAGTCGTTTTAACTTCTACGCCCTCGTCGTTCCCTATCGCCTCGCACTTTTCGAGAATCTGTTCTGATTGTCTTCTGTAGTCTCTAAGCAAATTTTCCAACTCTTTTTGTGGATGGATATATACAGTCGGTGCCCTTTCAATTACGTGGAGGGCCGTTACTTTGGCCTCTAATTTTTTCGAAAGAAAGATAGCTGCTTTTAGAGCCCGAAATGAGTTGTCAGAGCCATCCACCGGTACCAGTACCTTTGAAAACATTCTTCTTGCTCTGCTGCACTAAACCATATATACTTACATAACACTGTGGTTAACCTTTCCTTAGCAATAGATCATATGAGATTTTTGATTTCAGGCAGGCTGTCATAATCATGCTATTGTAAATTCTTATATAGTGTATTGCGCTAGAACAGAACGCAAATGAATACAAAAATCCTACTGGCGGCAGTTGCAATCGTTGCAGCATTTGGCATCGCGGCAGTCATTGGTTCAGTCTCTACAGCTATTCCAGTAATAGCTCAGAATATGACAGGTGACAATATGACAGCGATGGGCGGCAACATGACAGGAATGGGCAATATGTCGGCTGGTAATATGACATCGTAGTCGAGGCCAAATCCAGAGCTTAAACGCCACCTAGAGCAAAATGCATTAGGGAAAATATAAATCTGGACAATCCAAAGATTTTTTCTTTTATTTTTACTAATGCTGCTATCAAAATCAGGTAGACAAGATAGGAAGTACATCTGAATTTATTTGACATCCAGACAGCAGAAATAACAATTCCACGTTCTGATACTGCATTGTACTGATTTGGATCGGTGGATGCATCCATGTGAGTAAGGTCTGACTTTCAGCTGTTTTGATGGTAGATAAAAGCAAAAAGGAGGGGCCCGTCTTGATTTGAAGGAAATACTTAAAGATGGATTGGCCAATTTGAACCGTAAGGAAGTGTCATCTACAGCAAAACAGGATTCACAAGAAGATAGAATGGCTCAGCTAATTAATAATTGGTCGGAGTTGCTCAAATTACCTACCATAGGACCATTTCATGCTTTTTCGCAAGAAATTGACCCTTATTTGCAGGGAATGTTGAGTATAAATCAGACTTTACTAAAGCTACAAGTCGACCTTAACGAATATTGGTCTCATATGAAAAACGCTTATTCTAACGCGTTAAAGGAAACAACAGATAGAGCACCCAAAACCTTCAACACAAAGGAGGACTTTGAGAATTACAGAAAGGTTATAATTGAAGCATTCGAAGATGCTTTTACCGCTCTGTTTACCTCAGAAGAATTTCCCAGGGTCTACAATAAAGTATCAAATGACCAGATGGAATTACTCAAGTCTATTCAACAGCTAATTGAAAATAGCCTTCAAACCTTAAATCTCCCCACCAGGAGTGAAATAAACGAGTTAGCAAAAGATATTCATTCCTTAAAAAGGGATATTCGTAACTTAAAAAAGAGAGCAGAGGGAACCTATTTTGAGGGCGATAACAGTAGCAGCATAAAATAGTGATCTATTTTTTGCAGATTGTATAGTTGAGGATACAATTAAGGTAGACTAAGTTTATAAAATGGAATTACCCCGTGCCATCTACATTGATTATATAAGTATTTTCAGCCGGTTGGATACTGTATTTACAGCCAACGATTTGACTTGCTATATGCAAGTTTGTTTTTAGGTGCTCCGTAACTCTACCTACCCTATATCGTGACTTTCCTTTCATTAGGCTCAGTGGAAGCACAAGCATGTCTGCAAGAAAGAAGTCAACAGGAACGTTGGCTTTATACGTCTCTAAGAATCTTTGTGCCGCTTCCGACCCAACCTCTTCTGCCCGCCTACCACGCATACCTATTGAATCCCCTCCAACAAAGGGGCCAAAGTCGGACTTCGTATATACTAGGATAGAGGAACCAGGGGATAACGACCTTTCAAAGGAGAATGAATAATTGTTGCAATGAACTCCATTTTTCTCTAAATTTAAGAGAGCAGAAGAAATCTGGCGTTCTCCGATATGCTTAGGAAGTTGTGAGCATACGCTGGCAATCCTAGGTTCTAACTGTCTCGTGGTCAGAAGATCAATTGAATCTGGTAAGTTGCAGGGGTCGATCTTTGCAATTATGATACCTCCTCCTTTAGGATAGTATCCTCTCCTCAATATTTGTATCCAAAACTTTATTCCAATAGTCTGAAAGGCTTCTCTGACAACATAACGTAAATAATCGGCCGTGGGACTCATGGATGTATCAGTCCCGCCTATAATTCGAACGCTAAGGCTTTTTCCAGAAAGAGAGACTGCAGGAATCAGGGTTAAAAGTATCATAGTTATGCTTCCTGCGCTCTGTACGTCAATGTTCATCGAGCCTTCTTCAAACTTGTCCAGGCTTGGAATGAAACGTATCCGATCTGCTCCGACTTGTAGGTTGTCAACTGTTGCATGAAAAAGGTCTGCTATCGCTCTGACTGCAGTAAAGTGCTGTCTGCGTAGACCAGGTACTTCACGTCCTGCACGAATATTAATAATTTCGACTGGTTTTCTTGTTATTGCTGAAAGAGAAACTGCGGTACGAACAATTTGACCTCCTCCTTCGCCATATGAACCATCAACCCTTACCACGGATATTACATGCCTGCCCTTTTTTTGCGCCTGTGTCGCTAGGACAACGGAACTAACAGACATATATAATAATCCATGAGTCGCTAAAGCATTTGGCTATGCCCCGGCGAACGTATAGCATTGATCTCAGGGTTAATTAATCATCCAAAAAACGAGGATCGCGAATACCTCACTATACGGTTTACAATACGTGTTTTGTATAACATCTAATGAGACTAGTACTTTGACAGTCTTTGCTTTCACAAACAATGCATTTGCATTCGCCACATCGACAGAAAATTCTACTATCGTTGAATAATTTTTACTTTAAATTACTGTAAGAGTTCCTCATTATGTATTGCATAGAGGATTATTTATCGGTAGATTCCAACCCCTGCATCTGGGTCATATTACCACAATCAAGTTTGCTTTGAAGTCAGTAGAGCAACTTACTATCGTCGTTGGAAGCGCCGATAAAAGTCATGAAGCGAGAAATCCCTTTACTGCTGGAGAGCGTATTGAAATGATCAAAGACTCTTTGGATAATGACGGCGAGATCGATATAAGGAAAATACTTATAATTCCCGTCCCAGACTTAGGAGTTCATGCTCTTTGGACCAAGCAGATAGAACTTCTAACACCTAGATTCCAAGCTGTATTTTCAAACGATCCTCTTACCAATATTCTGTTTAAGGAAAGAGGTGTAAGGCTAATAGAGCCTCATTTATCTCACAGAAAATTACTGTCCGCGACCGAAATTAGGTCAAGAATTGTCAGAGGAAAGACCTGGGAAAAACTTGTCACTCCACAAACAGTAAAGGTCATCCAAGATGTGGACGGGATAAGAAGAATCAAGACACTATTTACAAGGATGGCAGATACAGATACGTATCGTGTCTCTTCTTAGTAACTCATTCGCTTCCTGAGATCCATACTCAGCGAGCTTAAACCAGACGAGCTCAATGCGGACTATTACTATTACAATGTCTAATGCTCTATGGGATCATCCAGATTGACACAGCCGGTAACCATTTCCCGTGACTCCCCAACGCTCCCCAATTAAATGGAGAAAGCGTTAACGCCCTAAGAAAAATTTTTTTATAAGTTCAGGTTACATAATCTATTGATATTCGCTAGGAAGAATAGCACTCCAAAAAAGGCTCAAGACGATACCAAAATCCCCTCTATCTTCGATCTTGAACAGAAACCATGGTTCATGGATCTGCTGAGACTGTCCAATGATGAACTGATTCGTATTTATAGCACTATTACGAATGACTATGAATTCGCGAAAAATGCCTGGTATATACCACTTGGAGATGATAAGAGATGTCCTATAATGATAGCCAAGGGCCACAAGACACCCTGTACCTTGGAAGCGATGGCAGAATTTGAAGACATCGCTAGAACTCTCGAAGAGCAGTATCGTCGGTTTATAGATGCATGGGATTTCGGATATGTCACTAAGTCTGACATTAAAGATGCTATCCTAGCCATATTCCAGCTAAGAACGATAGAGATAGTTGAATAGGTCGGATTACCGGACTTTTATTGGAGCTAAGATTTTATTCCAACGATCTGACTGATATATCGCCGGGTACATTTTAAAATCCTGATGCATCGGGTCTCATCTGAATAAAATTGCCGCTTAACTTCTTACCCGTGTCTAGGTATAACACATATACACACAAACAATATAGCTGTGATAAGAGTGATATTATTGGCACGAGATGCAGATAATCTCAAGGGCTATCGTAATACTGCACTAGAGTTGTTGACGCACGCAGCTCTGTCAACGGGAGATATGGTTGTAGTGAGGACTCGTCACGGAGAAATGTCGGGAATCTTGATGCCTAGATATGAGTCTGCTGATAAGGATCATATCGTAATCAAATTGAAAAGTGGATATAATATAGGAATCGATATATCCAATATCGAATCTATCTCCAAGACTGTCAAACTTCGAAATCAAGAAACTTCTATTAGGACAACCAATGGTGAAACTGACAAAGTGACGACCAACTTTGAATTCAAGGAAGAGAACACATGGGAACTTTTTTCTTCGGAAAAAGTCAAACGGGATCTCCCAAGGATTGCGCTAATCAGTACTGGCGGAACAATCGCAAGCAAGATAGATTACAGAACAGGAGGCGTAAAGTCTGCCCTGTCTGCTGTTGAACTTTATGAATCGGTTCCTGAACTGGCAGATTATGCTATAGTTGAGCCAGAAGTTCTCCTTAGCGAATATAGTGAGAATCTCAATACTCAGCATTGGGGATTGATAGCAAAAAAAGTTTTTGAAAAGTGGAGATCGGATGATTATCGTGGGATCATAATCTCTCATGGAACTGACACTATGCACTATACAGCATCAGCGCTCAGCTTTGCCCTACAGGGTATTCCGATTCCAATCGTATTAGTTGGAGCTCAAAGGTCATCTGATAGACCTTCCTCTGATGCGGCCTCTAATCTGTTAGGTGCTACATTATTCGAGCTAAAGTCAAATGTTACAGGCGTGTTCGTTGCGATGCATGCTGGCACATCAGATGACACCATCGCATGCCACATTGGTACACGCGTGAGGAAAAATCATGCCAGCAGAAGAGATGCATTTGAATCAATAGACGTAGAGCCAGTTGCTATTATTAAGGATGAATACGTAGGCGTACGAAACGGCTGGAAGTCCATAAGGAAGAGAGAGAGATCGTCAAACCACAATAGTGAGATTCACCAATTTTCTGTTAAACCTAATTTTGATCCCAGAGCCGCTCTATTGAAATTCCATCCTGGCTTTGACCCGCAGCTTATTTCCCACATTATTAAGCTTGGACACAGGGCAATTATACTGGAGGGAACAGGGCTTGGGCATGTAAGCAGAGATTGTTTTCCTGAAATACAAAAAGCCTTGAATGCTGGTATAATGATTTTTATGACTTCTCAGTGCATCTGGGGAAGGACCGGAATGACTGTATACAATACAGGTAGGGACCTGCTTGAAATGGGTGTGGTGCCATTGTCTGACATGCTACCTGAAACTGCCATCGTTAAAGCAATGTGGGTACTAGCCAATTCATCTAACTCGGACTCCGCCAAGAAATTAATGCAGGAAAATTTAGCATACGAAATCTCCCTTATCAGCCCCATCTTATAAGGAAAACTTAGATATGCTGTTGACTGGAGGTATCATCTGGAGTGACAATAGATTCAGAATCCCTTGGACTAAAAGTTGGCTTTGAGATCCATCAACAATTAGCGACAAAAAACAAGCTTTTTTGTGGCTGCAATTGTGAGGAAGTAAAGGATTATCAGGTTAGCTTTATCCGAAAACTGCGACCAACTCAGAGCGAACTTGGAGGTTATGATCCTGCTGCACTCTTTGAATACAAAAAAGTGCGAACCATAAAATATCACGCTTCAGATGGTTCTAGTTGCTTAGTGGAGGCAGATGAAGAACCTCCACATCAAATCAATATTGAGGCACTAAAGACGGCACTAATATTGTGCCTGGCCCTACAATCAAGGGTTGTCGATGAAGTACATACAATGCGCAAAATCGTTATTGATGGCTCTAACACTGGTGGATTTCAGCGGACAGCTCTCATTGGGATCGGCGGGGTATTAAAGACTGATAGCTTCAACGTTGGAGTGCAGAGCATTTGTATTGAGGAAGATGCAGCAAAGTTAGTTTCTGATGATGGCTCGATAAGAAACTATGGTTTGGATAGATTGGGCGTGCCGCTCATTGAAATTGCCCTTGAGCCCATTGGAGGAAAACCAAGTGAAATTGTAGCAGTTGCACATACACTGGGTCGTTTATTAAGAGCGACAAGACGAGTCACACGAGGCCTAGGTAGCATCAGACAAGACATTAACATTTCTATAATGGACGGAGCCGTTGTAGAAATTAAGGGAGTTCAGCGCTTGGAGCAGTTGACAAAAGTAATAGAATATGAAATGCTCAGACAACACGGACTCATTTTAGTTTCATCACGACTAAAGAACGACAGAAAACCTCAAGAAATTGAGATTGGCAAAAAAATTGAGGATGTAACTGACATATTAAGCAGATCCCCTTCGAAAATAATCAAGGGGTTGCTAGATAAACCTTCTTGCAGGTTCAAAGCAATAAGGGCAAGGGGCTTTGCAGGGATTATTAGTTTTGAGCCATACCCAGACATAAGGGTTGGTAAACAATTAGGAGAACTGGTCCGGTTTTACGGCCTCGGAGGAATATTTCATTCTGATGAGCTGCCCAGTTATGGCATTACCGAGCGAGAAGTTGATGCAGTTAGAGAGAAGTTGGATATATCCTCCAAGAGTGATGCTTTTGTCATTCTGGGGGGTCCGACTGATAGGTTGGACCAAGCAGTTCAAGCCGTGGTTCAGAGGTTAAACGCTGTTCTAAATGGAGTTCCTGCTGAAACGCGTGCAGCAACTTTTGAAGGCAAAACGGTCTACAGTCGTCCTAGACCTGGAGCAGCGAGAATGTATCCTGAAACTGACATTCCGCCTATTCCTATTGATAATTCTTTGGTAGGTCCTCTCTCTTCCAGGGTGCCCCTATCCTGGGATGAGACGGTGAAGATGATATCCCATAAATACAACTTAAGTCGTAGGCTCTCAGAACAAATTTTTGATTCCAACTATTTCGAACTTTTCGAAAAGGTAATGGGAACATTAAAGAAAACACCCCCAAAATTTGTTGTATCGAAACTTACGGAGGATATGGTGAGCTTCGAAAGACAGGGTCTCAATACTTCAGTACTTACAGACGAGATAATATCTAATACCTTTAAGAAAGTGGAAGATGGCATAGTGGGTAAGGAATCTGTTGTATTAATTTTTGAAAGAATAATGAAAGGAGAGGCAGAGACGGTGCAACAAGCCATAGATACACTAGGCATAGCCATGCTAAATACTGACCAGTTAGATGAAATAATTTCCAAGATCGTGGAGGATAACTTGTCTGTAATCACGGAGAAGCGGATGGGTTCCCTTGGGATGCTGATGGGCAGAAGTATGGCTATTCTCAGAGGTAAGGTGGATGGTCAAAAAGTTAATGCTTTGTTGAAAACAAAGCTCGAAGAGATGCTAAAGGTTAACCAAATGTCGCCCGCCGACTCTGATTCAAAAACTTAGCAAAGGTTGTTTCTAACTTTGTGCTGAAGTGAACATGCCTGGTACTTTATAAAATTAACAGTACCCGGCATTGCTTAGAATCACGAAGTTTTATCAAATTAGTTGTGGTATCATCTTAATTTGTTGTGAGAAAGACCTATATGAAATATAGATTATGTTATCGTGGTGCATTCGCCACTCCTAGCATTTTTAATGACTATTCTCTTCATGGTGTCTCTGAGCGTATTGTTATTAGAATTGACGCTAACAAGGCTCTTTTCAATCATTCTATGGTATGACTATGCTTTTATGGTAATTTCGATTGCATTTTTTGGGTTAGGTATAGGTTCTTTACTGGTCCATATTTTGAAGGGGAAGTTAAATGAAGTAAATCTTCCCTCTCGAGTAGTTCAGTCTACAATGGGATTCGCAATTTCTCTTCCAATTGTGCTTCTTGTAATGGGACAACTCATTCCATCTAATCCTTCATTTATTTATGTTTTTTACCTTTCTTCATCTATTCCCTTCTTTTTTGCAGGCCTGTCTGTTGCCATGATTTACCTGAGCATGCCTAAAGAAATAACAAGGCTATACTTTATCGATCTTTTAGGAGCAGGAGCAGCCGCTCTTATTCTAGACCCTATCATTCAGGTATTGGGAGCGGAATCTGTGTTACTTTCAATTTCTCTTCTGGTTCTTGGACCAACTTTGGTCGCGGCCTTGTTCTTGGTTAGAAACTCAGAAGGCTACATAAAGAAGGCAACTGACAAGGAAAATGGTGTATCGGTCCGGATCGAAAACAAGTTAAAGATTTACGGGATTATGGTTTTCGGATCAGCAGCTATACTATTAGTAATTAATATTGATCTCAATGTGTTTGCAATAGAACCAGGAATCAGCAAAGGCCTGTACTACCAGCTGGCTAAGCCCCAAGAGTATCAACATCTTTCCACCCAATGGAATTCATTTTCACGAATCGATGTGACAAACCAAACATATCATAATTACAATAACGAGGCTGCTTTTCAGAATACCAGCTCAGAAAACACAGGAAGATCCAAAGCATTAGCGTCTATAATTATAGATGCAGATGCCGATACACCAGTTTTTAGATGGAATGGATCCCTTAATGATATTTCATGGGTAAAACAGTATATGGACTATTTACCTTATGAACTTCTGAAAGCAAACAGTACACTAGTTATTGGTAGTGGGGGAGGAGAGGATATTCTGATTGCACTAGCAGGTGGTTCAAAGAATGTTACCGCAGTAGAAATAAATCCGCTAATAATATCAAAAGCTAAGGAATTTGGTAGGTTAGCAGGAAACCTGTACGATCGTAAGGAGGTAGATGTCTACATTGACGATGGAAGACGGTTTATCAGTTCGAGCAATTCAAAATATGATATAATAACAATAAAGCTTGTCGATTCATGGGCGGCTCAGCTTGCCGGAGGTTACGCATTGTCAGAAAATTATTTGTATACCGTAGAAGCTTTTAGACAATACCTCCAACATCTGGACGAAGATAATGGTATGTTGGTTATGGTTAGATGGAATATTGAATTACCACGACTCATGCCCCTGATAGTTGAATCGCTCCGTCAGGAAACAGGTAAAAATGCTGAAGAAATAAGTAGGCATGTGGCTATTGTTGAGGATCGTCCGGGCCTTTATTTTGGAGCCAACGAAAACAGATCAATATATCCCGTTTTGGTGATGCTTAAAAATAAGCCATTCGCGAGTTCGGAAATAAGCATAATAAACGAGAGGGCAGGAGAGAACAATGCAGAACTATTTGTACTGCCTGGGGTCTACGCACAGCCCCCTTATGATGAGTTGCTGACGGTTAATAGTCAATTTGAACCAAATAAACAACAACAAGGGTTAGGACGAAATATCGAAACCGAAAAAATCAACTCAATAATAGAATTGGAGCCACCCACTGACGACTCTCCATTCTTTTTTGCACGAGAAAAAGTTCCAGAGCAAATGGTTCTCCTTTTAGTAACGGTCTTGTCAGTGTCCGGAGTGCTGGCATTACTTTTGATATACTATTCGAAGATAAACAATATCCATCTATCTTCTTCGTCTATCTCTTGGCTATTCATACTATTTGCAATATTTATCGGTCTAGGTTTCATGGTTATTGAAATCACTTTTATACAGAAATTCCTCTTGTTGTTAGGGACTCCAATTATGGCGTTGACAGTTATACTGTTTTCTATTCTGGCTTCGAGTGGAGTAGGCGCTTATTTAAGTGGCAAACTCTTTGGGAAAAACCCTCACAAAGGCATGATTGTCTCAATACCTCTATTGGTTACAATAATACTAATTTATTATATATTCCTACAAGAGATCATTAATCATAATATCGCTTCAGAAATCAATTACAGGATGGGACTGACTTTTGCTCTTCTTTCACCTGCTGGCGTGTTAATGGGATTTCAGTTTCCATCTGTAGTTAGGATATCTTCATTATTCGCAAAAAAGGACAGTCAACATCTAGGCACAGATAATCGACAAGGGGACGTTACGCTGCTATGGGGTGTGAATGTCATTGCATCAGTAATTGGAACAGTTTTAACCGCCATCTTGTCGATGATTATCGGGTTCAGCGGCAGTCTTTTAGTAGGGGCCGCGTTATATTCCGGTGCGATGATGTCCATTATTGTATCCCTAAGGCTGGCAGGGACGAAGTTAAACAAGGAAATAATAAAGTGAATGGCTAATACGTTAGTTAAAATGTAAAAGATTCGGAATTCCTTCCACAATTAAACTATATGAGGACTGTACGGGTTCCATTGGCTCTAGAAGTTAGAATACAATTGCAGCAATACACATCATAAGCAAAGGGGTATTGTAGAGTCGGGGACGATTGGGACTCCATGTTTAGGTTTTGGTACACAGCTTTTGAATTTGTGAGTAGTGCATTTTTATGGTTCTTTTTTTTGTGTCCCGAGCAGATCATTCATTTCATTATAGAGGTGCAATAGATAGATTCCCTTTTCTGTTGTTTTGTAGAGCGAAGCCCTTTCCTCTCTATGGGATTTTCCTTCCCCTTTGTGGTATTCTATAATAAGATCTTTGCGTAATAAAAAGGAAAGGAAATCCTTTAGTTGTGCGTGGGAGATAAACGATTTATACATAATAGTTGTCCTAGAAGCATCTCCACTGCTTGCAACTTGCAGCATGCTGGCAATTATTTCAAGCCTACTTCTATATTTCATTCGTTTGCTATAGATACCATAACGTTATACATGCTCTAAAATGGATCGGTATCCTAAAACTAAGCTTTGCGATCTATTTGGAAGTATAACCTTGTAAGAACGATAAGTAAAATAGTATGAGATTTTAGCTATGGTGAAAGTAAAGATATACCGACGCTCTTAGTTCCGCACGGCATAGAGACATAACTCTAAAATAGAGATTGAAACAGGACATTTGTTATTGTCTATATAGCTACTGATAGGATTAAGCGACGGTTAGAAAACAACTGGATTGAGTTTCTTAATAAGAACTCCACCAGGTTTTCGCAAGACTCAATAGAAGGAGCTACTCCTCCATCTATTTTTGTCGGACGACATGGATATCCAAAAGTAAAGCTGGGGCCAATGGTTCCGCCAATGCATGGTGACACAACCATCTTGGACAAGCCCGAAATGTGGTCCGGGAAAAGTATCGAGGAGATAGTAAGTTACCGATTATCACTGGTAAGAGGAGTTAGGATTTATGATATTCATACACCTGCGGGGAGATATATTGAATCACTTCAGGAATTGGCATTGGCAAATAAACCCGCGGAGAGCGAGGCCCTATTTGAAAAGAAACCTGTTCCAGACTTAGAACAGGTAAAGAAGAAAGGATTTGATATAGAATCAGTACCATTTGGTCTGGTCGGAGATTTAACGAGTTTTAGGACATCTTGCTCAATTAGAGCAGACGAACGACTGGAAAATGCTTATTATGACACAGACTTAGAGGCAAAGAGTGCAATAGTTTCTCTGTATGATAAAGGAGTGGACTTGAGTACTATCCAGCGTA
>JAREAJ010000067.1 GCA_029240395.1 Nitrososphaeraceae archaeon | reverse complement strand
TCTGAGTGATCTTTCAATTCCAACCTGGGGCAGAATCCTGAATGAGGCTAATTCGGCTAGTGCTTTTACTTTGGGACTCTGGTGGTGGATAGTTCCCCCCGGTCTGATGATAGGGATAACCGGCCTGTCGTTTGCCTTAATAGGTTACACGTTAGAATACCTCACCAATCCAAGGAGGGCGACACAGCTAAAAAGATACTAGTGCTAGCAGGTCAGGCTGTCCCCTGGGCAGTGTTATTACTCATGTACCTTGGCCCTGGGGGGTAATATAATGAACCATTATGATCGGTTCAATTCTAACCTAATTTTTCAAACGATCTTATTAGTAAGAGTGCCTCAGCATTCAATTTAATAGTATAGGCGGATGCATCATCAGATGATACATGCGAGAGATCCTCTAGGAATTTTGTTTTGTCTCTCCCTCTTTCGTACTTACCACCCGACTCTTTTATGCAAAGAGGAAACTTTTGCTTTTTCATACCTTTGTCATTGAGGTATCGTATGAAACTCCTGTAAGCATCTACATCATAATAGTCCCATTTTTTTTCCTGGCAGAGCATAATCCAAACATCTATTGTGTTTTGAAAGAATGCTTTTGAACGTAGTTGTTCTAGACTCATTTAATTCTCAAAAATAATAATGCCATATGGTATTAAATAGATTATTCGCTTTCTTCCGTGCTTAATTATATGTTGATTCGCTAAATTATTTCCACATGCACTTTATTGCCATTTCTGTCAAAGGCCCCGATGTCTTGGTCTGAGTAAGGGTAGCAGATGATTACAGATACGAATCCGTAAAAATTGTTGAGGTCTTCGAGCGAAGGTCTATTGGATCCTCCCGGATGCGAATGTGCTGTACCAATATAAGAAAGATCAAATGGAAGATCATATGTGGGAAATCCAGAATAATAAGGACCATGGGAGGCAAAAGGCGGTACAACCAGCCCATCAACAACTATATTGTTCTTTTTGGTTTGCCCTTGGAGTATCAAGATCCCTTCATTTGGATGGCAGCTTTTCGCATAAGTTATTATGCTATCGGCTACATGCCTCTTCATTGCCAAAGACCTTTTTGTCTCTGCAGATTTTTGCTCCTTATTCTTTCGAAAAAACAAACGCATTATAATTGATCTTCCTTTTTTAATAATCTTATCCCAAAATAATTATTCTCCTTCTTCCAACATCGTCTTGTAGTCCTTTCCAGTAATTTTTAGTCATACTAAATAATTTACCATTGGATTGCTGAAGTAGCCAATCGATTAGAAAAGAATTATACCAGAACCCCGTCACAAGAAGGCACCCAAACTCATAAGCTAAATTGGTAGCATAGTAGGTACTATCTTGATAAATCTATCAACAATTGGTGTAGCAATGAATATTAGACACCGGGCAGTTCACTAGTAATCGGGTGAGAACATGTTTCCAAAGACAAAGGAGATTGAAGAGGACACACTTATTCTGCGCCAGGGCGAGGTAGACAATGACGAGGATGGGACGCCGCTGCTTATAAATTTCAAGGGCGAAGCATATCGCGTAAATGATACAGCTGTCTCATTGTGGAGCATGTGTAACGGCATCAGCTTTCAAGATCTATTACATGAAGTCTTGCGTATTTCAAACGACAATGAGACGAACGTAAAGAGATCATTATTCGAAATGTTATCGCAGCTCAACGATGTATCGATAATCAAACTCAAAAAGGTAAAGTTAAACTCCTCTATTTCGCGATAGGGCCCAGCATGATGGCAGAACAACGTATGTGAGATATTCTCTCTCCTTAATGGCTGCTATAAGGCGTAGATAACAGCGAAGGTCAACTAGACTGTATTATCTTTAGATTCTCTGGCTACTAACTGGCAAAATTGTTTTTGGGACATGACACAGTATTCCGTTACACCATGTTGGTTTGCACCTCTATTCCTTGTTTCATCCCAAAAAGGAATAGGCAACAAAATGCTACCTTTTTTAATGGCGCTGTGTAACCTCTGCTAGTAATATTATATGTCGAGCGTTTGTTCGGTTATATTAATTGAATTAGGGATATGTGTTTTGAATGAGGAAGGTAAAAGCGTCTTTTCTAAAAGATTCAGCAAACCTGTTGAAGCTTACAGTCTCATTCGAGCAAATGAGCTTCCAGACGAAATTAATGGAATTGAAAATCGTCTGAGAGGTTTTGAAAGGGTTGTTGTGAACGACGACCACCTTCGCTCTATCCTAATAGGCTTAGGACTGACAGCGGATCTGATGTCGGCTGAGCAGCAACAGGAGATAAGAAAAGATGTAGCTTCGCTTTCAGTAAAATGCGGTCTGTCCGCCGACGAAGGGACTGCGATTCAAGAGCTAAGAGATTTCGCTATAAGCATATCATCATCCCGCGTAAAAGAAGCATCCGGAAGACTTGATCTGCATGTGACTCAAGCCATCAATGCCCTCGATGAGTTAGACAAGATAATCAATATTTTGGCGGCTAGAATGCGTGAGTGGTACGGACTCCATTTCCCCGAACTTGACCATCTTGTGCAAAGCCTGACTGCTTATGCTAAAATTGTCAGTTCTGCAGGGACTCGGCATGGTATAACAAATAAGATACTTGAAGAGGCAGGCATACAAGAAAAAAAGTCCGAAATTATTCTTGGCGGTCTTCACAGAAGCAAGGGAGGCGACATAACCGATGAAAACCTTAGGATTGTCAAAGAATTAGCCGACCAAGTGATTGAACAATCTGAGCTTAGGGACAATTTAGCTAATAATATTGAAACAACCATGGATGTTGTAGCCCCCAACGTCAAGGAGTTACTCACGGCCTCAGTTGGGGCTAGGATGATTGCAAAAGCAGGAAGCTTACAGAGGCTAGCAACGCTCCCTGCTAGTACCATTCAGATCCTTGGCGCAGAAAAGGCTCTATTTCGTTCTTTAAAAACCGGCGCAAACCCCCCCAAGCATGGTATGCTATTCCAACATCCTTTGATTCACGCGGCTCCAAAATGGCAGAGGGGTAAAATAGCTAGAGCAGTTGCTGCCAAAGTCGCAATAGCTGCTAGAATTGATGCATACCGGCATGCAGAAAGGGATCCCATAATTGCTGATAAACTAAAGAAACGGATACTCGAAATTCAGGAAAAAAACAAACTCCCTCCCAGTGAAGACGAGAGACTTAGAAAGTCGCAAGAGCACACACTCAGGCGCAAAGACTTTGGCCCAAGGGGTGGCCGACAAAAGGAGCGCCCTTGGAAACGCAAGTCACGTCAGTTTGGGCAGCAGCGTAGAGGGTTCCAAGATTATCGGCGTCCCCAAGGGATGCAAGGACAGCGAAATGAAGAAAGTCGTAGTCAAGGACGTTCTTTTGATAGGGAACAGCAGCAACATCATCATCAGCCATCGAAGGACTGGAAAGCTGACAGACCTAATCAAAGGGACAAGAAATACTACAAAAAGAAGTTCAAAAAAAGATTCTGAAATATGCGTCAGGTTACAGGACCTATGCTCTGTTCAGATAGACTTTCGGTGCAGGCGAGGATGAGTTTAAGGTGGCACAGCGGTGTAATAGAGAGCACGGAAAGAAGACAAGCTAAAAGAGCTCGAAAACCGTAACCTGCAGCGCCAGGTTAAGGATTTCAAAAGATTCAAAACTAACTAACATTATTCATAACGCAAGATGGTTATTAGGTGAGCCAGAGTCGTTCCGAAGTAAAGCAGATCAAGGTAAATGGAATCAGAGAATACGCTACCCCGAACCTAGTCAGAGGTCTAACAGTGTACGGGGAGAAACTAGTTAAATTAGACGATGAAGAATACAGAATTTGGGATCCATTCAGAAGCAAGCTCTCGGCTGCTATGAGGAAAGGATTAAGAGATTTTCCTTTAAATTACGGCGACAAGGTTCTCTACCTAGGTGCATCTACTGGTACAACAGTAAGTCATGTCTCCGATCTGGTAGGAAATAAGGGTTTGGTTTTTGCTGTTGAACCCGCGGTGAGAGTGGCAAGAGAATTAATTGAGAATGTAGCATCCAAGAGAAAAAATGTGATTCCTATAATTCAAGATGCCCGGAGACCTGAATCCTATTTCTCGGTCTTTGGAAATGTTGATCTTGTTTATTGCGATATTGCCCAGTCAGACCAAACAGAAATCGCCATCAAGAATTGCAATAACTTTCTTAAAAATGAAGGGATTCTGCTAATAGTTATAAAGACTAGGAGTATAGACGTGACAATGAGCCCACACTCAGTCGTAGTCAGGGAATCAGAGAAATTAAGAAAAAACAATTTTCATATCAATCAAACGATCAACCTTGATCCCTTTGATAAGGACCATGCTCTAATTCATGCTACTTACAGTCGTGGTAACATTAGATAATATTTTTTCTCTTGATATATTTTCAAATCTAACACTCTCGTTGTCTTTTAGTATATTCTTAAGAGGCTTCCAAGATTTTCTTGCAAAATATGGAGCCGAGTCATTATCGGCTATCCAGTCTGTAATGAATTTCATTGTTTTTGTGTCACACGGGTATCCACTGCCAATTTCTGCATACTGTGAGCGGATCTTATGGATCTCCTCGTCTCTAATTTAAAAATACAAATGTGCTCAGCAAGTTCAACGATTTGGCCAAAGAACCGCTGACGTGCCTTTACTGACAGCATTTTGGAGTCCTGAATGCTGGCCCTGCGCAGTTTCGTAAGATTTTTGCTTCTTATACTCACGCCGGCGACAACCAATGGACCCAATAAAGAACCTCGGCCTGCCTCGTCAACTCCACCGATCAGGACGTCCCTATCGCTAAGGGTTCTAGAAAGAGACACGGCTTTATTATCCGTTGGTATATTTCGGTTGAAACTCATCGACTAAACACGATTTTTGGTGCTACGTGTGTAAGGAACAACTGATTATTATCGTTTCTGCTTTGCTTTCCTATTATTGTCCTTAGCATAAACTGTAACCTTGGAACTAATATAATATATTGGATAACACATGGAACTAATTGAGATCGCAAGCGATGTCGATACCAGCCACTGGATTATCTGAATTGGCTCTTGTTGTTGAGGGAAGAACAAAGATATTGGTTCCACCCGCGTCCCTTCAGAGCACTGTGGCTACAAAGCGAGATCCCGTATTTTTCAATTCGGCGGCAGAATTTAATCGAGACATTTCCGTAATTGCATACAGCTCCTTTTTGTCAAACCCAAATGTTGGGTTCTACAACAGCAAAAATAATCGTAAGCATCAAGGCAATGAAGTAGTGATGGCTGACTCATTATGCGGAACAGGAGCGAGAGGACTCAGGATAGCCGTAGAGGCAATGGGGATTGACAAGATATATTTCAATGATGCCAATCCTCTTGCAGTTGAAATTGCCAAAAAATCGTCAGCCATTAACCAGGTCAAGGATAAATGCCTATTTTCTGTAAATGATGTCTGTAAATTTTTGCTAAATGGAACCGCACAAGGGAACGACATACCAGCCACCGCTTCACGTCAAATTAATAATGAAGAAAAATCGAGCAACAAGAACAACAGCAAACAAAGATTTACGATAGTCGACTTAGACCCATTTGGAAGTCCCGCAAATTACATTGATTGTGTGATGAGATCAGTGCAAAATGGTGGACTTGTTTCTGTTACTGCAACTGACACGGCTGTATTATGCGGTAAATATCCAGACGTTTGCTTGCGGAAGTATTATGGAATGTCACTTAGTAACCCGTATTCAAATGAGTTAGCCCTCCGGCTGCTTATGTCCCTAATGGCCCTTACGTCTTCAAGATTAGGAATTGGTATACGCCCCTTATTTGCGCACACAAATATGCACTATGTAAGAATATACGTTCAGGCAGTACTAAGCAGCAAAATGGCAAATAGCGTTTTTGATAATATAGGATATATACAGCATTGTTTTCGATGCGGCAATAGAACAGCTTCTTCTCTAAATAATAGATCAGAGGTGTGTGGGCAATGTTCGTCCAGTATAAAAACAGCTGGATGGTTGTGGATCGGGAAAATCTATGACAAGGACTTCGTCAGGGAAATGTTGGCTAGAACATACTTGCTAAAACCCAACGTTGCTAAGCATAAATCCGCAGATCAGGATATTGAAATGACTCCCAGCAAGGAGTATAGTTCTGAGGAGACTAAAGAAATTTCACAAAATGCAGAACGGGAGCAGGCAAAAGAGAAGCGTGCGTGTAAGAAACTAAATACTGTTCAAAGATTGCTTTCGAAATGTATTGACGAATACGATGATATCCCATTCTACTTTACTTCCGATGAGATTGCTTCTAGATTAAATATAGGTCCACCTTCTCTAGAGGCAATAATTGATAACCTATCCAAAGCAGGCTTTAGAACGTCGCCCACTGGGCTTAACTCGACGGGATTTAAGACAGCAGGCAAGATAAACGAAATAATGACATTTTTTAGCGGATAGCGGACAGCGGTTATGACTATCAGCGCCATACTAATTACTGTTGATCTTTAGGTTTTGAGCTCTCGAGTCCAAATGATGCTAAGAGACTAGATTCGTCTAAATTTAGCCTTCTGATGACGCTCAAGAAAAACGAATAGTCAATATTGTATCGCCGGCATATAAGCACGAGGAAAAAGATTGAGGACTCGATCATTTGGCATAAATAGAATTTATATTCGAACGAAGTATTCTACTGCTAAGGAAGAAATTTGGCGAAGCTGGAAATTAAAGATGTCTCCAAATACTTTGAAGTTACGAATAGATCCTCAAATTCCATCTTCAAAAACTCGCGTTCATCTCACTATCCTAGCATCGCTAGTCCTCCTCAACCTTCCAATCTAACTTATTCACCAGGCTCTTCCAATCCATCTCCAGCTTCGTCATTTTCATCCCGACCGGAATTTGAGTCTCCTGATGGATTAATGGCAGCTATCGAAAATGTGAGGCTCAGTGTAGAAGAGGGTCAATTCATATGTTTTGTTGGGCCATCAGGTTGCGGAAAATCAACCTTGCTAAATATAATTGCAGGGCTAGATAGGCCGACTACGGGCGAAGTTATTCTTAACGGCAGACGAGTTACTGAGCCTGGTCCAGATAGAATAATGGTTTTCCAGGATAACGCACTGTTTCCATGGCTCAAGGTAATAGACAATGTACAGTTTGGATTGAAAGTTGCAGGAGTTGAAAAAAAGAAGAGACATGAAATTTCTATGCACTACCTGGATATGATGCAACTAACGAAATTTGCAGAGGCATATACATACCAGCTCTCAGGTGGTATGAAGCAAAGGGTTTCTCTTGCTAGGGCGCTGGTAATGGATCCAGAAGTACTATTAATGGACGAACCATTTGCAGCGCTTGACTCCCAGACAAGAGACCTATTATTAGTGGAACTGCAACTAATATGGGCCAAGACCAGAAAAACCATTTTGTTTGTGACACACAATATATCTGAGTCAGTATGCTTAGGCGACAAGGTCGTGGTGTTTACGAACAGGCCGGGCAGAGTCAAGAAG
>JAREAJ010000015.1 GCA_029240395.1 Nitrososphaeraceae archaeon | reverse complement strand
GGGGGAGGACGCTATGACACGTTGACCGAATTATTTGGAAGGAAGGATATGGGCGCAGTAGGTGCAGCAGCAGGCGTTGAGAGAATTCTCTTAGGCCTTCGACAACGAAACCTTTCAAAATATGGTTACAACCGAACCGCTTACGTGGCATATACTTCGGAAACAATCAGGGGGAAGGCAATGAGTCTTGTCTCAAACCTCAGAGCCAGCGGATTTGCAACCGACTTTGATCTTCAGCATCGCTCTCTATCGAGGCAGTTAGATGATGCCTTGTCGAAGGGAGCCTCCGTAGTGGTTATTGTAGCCCCTAGGGAACTGGAGAGAGGAGAGGTTACTATAAAATCACTAAGAGCTGGTACTGAAAAGAAGCTAGAAATGCAGAATCTGGTCAATGAACTAAGATCAGAAATCTAAGAAACCCGTGCTGGCAATCCGGCTGGACCGTGAGAATTCTGTATAATAACAGTTATTTCCATAGAAAAATTATATTTCACCTAACCGCTCTTGCTAGGGCAGTTTCTTTTTTTGAACGGTGCAAATTGATCAGACCAACAGCCTGTGAAAAGAATTTATCCTACCAGGCATATATTCAAAAATATAAGGCAGGCTTATGGTAGGGCTTTCTGAAAATTCATCAGTTTTTGTTCTCGTTGGAATGACAGCTTTGTTCCTTTTATTAGGAACTCTCATGGGACTATATATGAATGGGCAATTCGGGCACGGGAGAAAGTCTTTTGTTACCAAGTTTAGAAATAAGCCTCTTTCCTCCGATTCTGAACTTAGATTACTTATCCAATCACTAGAATTTGAAAAAGGTTTAACAGCCGAAGGTGTGGTCAGGGCATCTGAAGCAAGGAACCAAGGTAAAATCGATACTCATGAGTACGATAGACTAATTTTGCAATATAGCGAGAAACTTCAATCCTATGAAAAGAAGATTGCAGATCTTCGATCTACTTTAGACTACGTTGAGATCCAAGAACTACGAAAAGATATGGACTATTTTCTACAAGATAGAATGAAGCAGCTGGATGATAAGCTCCGGCAGTTGTCTAGGAGGAAGGGAGAAGGTCTGGCATTAGATCCCGGCTCATCTCGAGGAATCGCCTCAGAAACGGATACCAAGGCCTGGCGTCAGGCTCACAAACTACCTCGCTTCTTCAGACGCCGCACTCAGTCAGTATATGATCAAGAGACAAGAATACAAGAAACTCAAAAGGAAATATATGCTGCTTTGGAACGTTTGGAAACAGCAGAACCAGACAAGAACGCACTAGGCGGGCCGCCAGCCGATAGGAAGAATAAAGACGCTCTAGCTAGCCTGGGAGGACGTCATTGAAGACATCATTTCTGTCTATGTATGCCTTTAAATAAGAAACAAACTTAGAATGATAATCTCCCTAAATGTATGAGTCAGATAACTCCCTAAACTCTTCTGAAAAAGATAGACCGCGAGACTTTTGTCAACACATTATCGAACATTTCCTAGATAGAGAGGGTCAGGTAATTGGACTAGGGAGCGGGAAGACGATAGCAGAATTTCTATCACAAGTCAAAGATTTATCCATTATGAATTCCCTCCGATTCGTAACCTCCTCATTGCAGATTAGGCTTCAGGTAGAGCACCACGACCTGAAGGTTGCAGATGAAAACGAAGTCATAAATATACAGGTTCTGTTAGATGGAGCCGACCAAGTTGATTCAGGGTATCATATGATAAAAGGAGGGGGAGGTGCGTTATTCCGAGAGAAAATTTTGTTCAAAGCTGCCAGAATGCTGGTGATATTAGCGGACAGAGAAAAGTACGTTAACAATTTGCATCGTGCGGTGCCTGTTGAAGTTCATCCATTTGCAAGAAAATTGTTTATTAAAGAGATAAACAATTTGGGGATAAAAGTTCTTGACTGCACGTTAAGATCTCTACAAAAGGGATTCCCATTCTTTACCGAAAATGGAAACGTCATTTTCGATGTTCAATTTGAATCCTTTGGAGACATAAGTGAAATGGAAACGGATATTAAGTGTATACCTGGAGTCATCGAAGTTGGACTTTTCCCTAGGCCACATAATGCATGCTATTACAAGATATACCCAGACAACACTTTTGAAATCACCGAGTTTGGAAGTCATTAGCAATGTCCTCCTATCTATTTATCCCATCTCCACAAATTGACCATGTCCAAGTGTGGACCCATTTATCTCTCCGTCTTCCATAATAACTTCGCCTCTTACCATAGTCATTACAGGCCAACCGTTTAGCACCCAACCGTCGTAAATTGTATAATCGGAGTGGGATTGGAGTATTTCTGGTGTCACCTTTTTTCTCACCGATAGGTCAATAACAACCAAATCGGCATCTGAACCTTTTTTGATTATTCCCTTCTTCGGATACATGCCAAAAATCCTAGCGGTGTTATAGCTGGTGAGCTCTGAGACTTTGACTAGATCTATTTTGTTTTCATTTACTCCCTTACTCAGAAGGACTGGCAGAAGGGTCGCTACTCCGGGGAACCCAGCTAAGGATGTCCACAGATCCCCGTTACCCCTCTTTAGTGACAAAGTACTCGCAACATGATCACTACCTATGGTGTCAATTATGCCATTTTTTAATGCCCACCAGGTCGACTCGACGTCCTTTTTCGTTCTTAAGGGGGGCACTACTTTTCCCACTACACTGTGATAATCAATTGAATGGGTTAAGTAATGAGGGCATGTTTCAACAAATATTCGACCTGGTGAATTAGCTTTTTGTTTAGCTGCACTTTCTAATGCGAGCCTGGAGCCAAGATGAACGAAGTATACTCGGCAGCCATATTCTTTTGCGACATGACATGACGAAGAAATGGTCTCTGCTTCTGATTCTGGAGGTCTACATTCTGACCATATCTTTAGTGGATTTATTTCACGGTTTCCGTATTTTTTTTCCTGCTCTTGCGCGTTACGAATCCTTCGTGAGCATTTGCTAGAATCTTCGGCATGGACGAGAACAACCGAGGACGATTGCGCAGCCTTTTTCATTGTAGCGGTCATCAAGTCCCGGGTGACATTGACTCTCTGATTATTGATGCTATTGTTTCCTGGATCCTGGTCCATTGATACCACGTTCTGGTCATTGCCAAGATTCAAGTACAGCTTGAGGGAGTTGATCCCTCTCTTATTGAGGTATTCTACATCAGCCAGTTGACCAAAACCGAATATTGATGCATGAATACCATAGTCAACATAGTGGGTTCCATTACTAGCTTGTAAATGGCTTTCAATTTCCCTATAGCTATGGCTAAGTCTTAACATTCTAATAATCGTGGTCACGCCGCCTATTGATGCAGACCTTGATTCAGTGATCGCGGCCTTGTCTATAGGTGTATATACTCCGTAATGAACGTGTGGGTCAATCAGCCCTGGAAGAACGAATTTTCCTTTCGCATTAATTTTCTTTCCTGCATTTGTGTCTCTCACTGATTTGGAGAGTTTTTTTATCTTTCCCTTCTCAATAAGAATATTTGTATCAAAAGATACCCCACTTTTTGGAATCACAAGAGAGGCATTAGTGATGAGAACGTCACACGAATCATTCATTTATACGTTCAGTCTCCAGCTATATGTCCTAATTAAATTGTAGGTTGGCTTTAGCGTTATCGGTAAGTCCTTTGCCACTCAAGAGGATTTATCACCTCTGCTATGGCCTTTTGGTCGCAAAGGCAAATTCTTAGAGCTCTAATCAAAGTGGAATTGAAGTTGTACCTCAACCCCAGCGAGGTCAGCCTCGCGGACCGAGAATACTCCCTCACGTCGTGTCGATAATAAACTAGCCCAGCTAATGATATCGTTGTGACAGCGAGGTACTGTCGTTAGAATAATTCCGGAGGTCCTATCTTTATGGGAATCTCAATTGCAGTGTCATGAAGTATTGATCCCGATATCTTCACCCAAATCAGGTGCCTAATGCGATCATGACTGAGTTAACATGTCGCCAACGTCAAAGTTTGAAAGATAGATGTTTTTATCATTCAAGTTTGACATTCCCACCTGCTCACGTCTCGTAGGGTTCATTCTGCCGGATCCATCTTCGTTTTGCTACGTTGTATGTGTATGTAGACGTTGGTCCCCCTTCGCGTTTCTTGAATAATTCCATGGTGATTGTATCGACCTGATATTCAATCTTTTCGATTGCCATTTCGAACTCGTGTTGATTCAGATTTTTGAGTTGGAAAATAAGACCAAAGTGAACAACTCCCTCATCTCGTAGTAAACCATCGAAGTAAAACTGGACCTCAAGATCTTTATTTCTTCTTCGTTTCATATCCTTAAGTACGTGCTTGATTTGGTACCATCCTTCCGAAAACAGATCAAAAAATGGATCAGAAAAGGGATAGGGAAAACTAAACTTAATAGATCCGGCCACGCCTGCGTCGGTGAAGAAAATTTCTTGATCCTCTTCTAGGACATGAAAGGTGCCATTAAGTATACCATAAATGGTCTCTGACTCAGCTAGCGATATACCTATGTGGGAAAATCTCACTTTGCGACTGCTCTCTTGCACGGGGATTATAATAGAAAAGCAATTAATTATTCATTTTGAAATCGGGACTTTGCAGTATCATCTCCTAGTCTTGTTCCGAATGCTGGGAATTAGGATGCTCGGCAGACAGCATACATAAAAATAAATTTGACGACACCCGTTGAGTCCTGTGTCCACTGAGAGAAGTACTATAATATACATACTGCTTGACGGTGTTGGCGACCTTCCGAATCCTAAGTTAGGAGACCTCACCCCATTGCAAGCCGCCTCCACTCCGGCGCTTGACTCTTTGGCTAAAAGAGGTCGCATGGGGGAAGTAATAACCGTCGGAAACGACATAGCACCACAGTCTGACATTGCAGTTTTTAATATGTTAGGTTATGATTTTAAAAACCAGGCGTACGTCGGAAGGGGAGTAGTAGAGCTATTGGGCTCGGGCGTTGACTTCCAAGAAGGCGACCTTGCTTTGAGAGGAAACTTTGCCACAATTGACAACAGGAGACAAATACTCGATCGCCGGGCAGGAAGAGACATTCAAGTACATGAAGCCAATTCAATTTGCCAGAGCCTGACATCAGGGATTAGATTAAGCGATCCTGACATAAGCCTAGTTATCAGGCCAACAGTTGGCCATAGAACAGTGGTGAGAATCAGACATAAAAAAATGCGACTCTCAGAAGATATTAGCAATACGGATCCAGCATACGATAAGGTCTCTGGAATAGGAGTTGCAAGAACGTCTCCATATAATGACATGGTCCAAAAAAGTACGCCTCAGAACCACAGCCAAGAAGCAAAAGTTTCGGCCAGCTTGGTAAATGATTTTAGCGATCAGGCTATTGATATATTGAGAGAGCATCCCATCAATTCTGAGAGAAGTCGGAATGGAAAGAAACCCATAAGTTGCGTCCTCCTTCGTGATGCCGGGAGTCGGGTCCCCATGCTTGAACCAATAGAGGATAAATACAGTATGAAAGTAGGAGGGATCGTTGATATGCCTGTGGAAATCGGTATAGCAAATATTTTGAAGATGGAGATCCTGCGTTCTGGCAGGGTTGATGACTACAAGCAGAAGGCAAACCAAATCTCCTCTAATATCGATCGTTTCGACCTGATCTATGCACACATCAAAGGTCCCGACGAGTTTGGACACGATGGTGATGCAGTGGGCAAAATGAAGAATATTGAGGAAATAGATAGATTATTCTTCGACAGTATACTGCAAGAATCAAAGTCACGCAATGTCTATATCGTGGCATCTGCAGATCATTCCACCCCCTGCATAAAAAGGTCACATAGTGCGGACCCAGTCCCGTTATTAGTATCGGGCTGCAATATTCAGAATGATGGTAGTTTTAGATTTACTGAAGAATTCGCGGCTAAGGGGATTCTGGGCCGCGTATTCGGAAGCAAGGTAATTTCCATCGCAAGGCAGGAAATACTCAAGAGATAATCCCATTGCTAGGAGATAATTTACGCTACTACATGAAAAGAAGAAATCTAATGCTAGCCTTGCCAGAAGGTTAGCGTTGTTGCACTTTCTCAGTGTCGAGTGGTATCATGGGTTCCCCTAACCATATCGCCTACGGTCTCCCAGTCAGTAACGTTCCCTTACATGTTTCGCATATCTGCTCGTCGATTTCAGACTCTATGCTATGATGAACATCGCAGATTATGAAGGTGTATCGCATATAGTTACATAGCTTAACAAGTTTAGCCATTGTGCTAGGGGTATACAGCTTGTCCGTTGCAAGATCCCGAGCGATATCGTCTATCATGAGCATGACTTGTGGCGTGGAAGATAGACGCAACATCAGCTGGGTGTCTCCCCTAGTTCCTCGGATGTAGTTACTCACCGCTGCTTGTGTTACGCCCAAAACCCTAGCAACTATCTCTTCCCTGAGATTATATTCCTTGGTCAGCTTTCTTGCTAGCAATGATCTTACTGCGGGGATCAATGACTTTGCTTCTATTTCTGAGGGTAAGAGCATGTCCCAGGCAATGTAAAAAGTTATTGGTTATTATATAAAGTTTCGCGGCACTAAATGGTGACTTGGATAGCAATTGCTAACTCCAAGTAGTGCTGCATTATCCAAGTCATACTTAAATATACGTAGTCTGGATTCTTGAACTAATGGGAGAGACAATATTTCTTTTTCTCCTTATTGCTAATCAGCCCAGGAGAGATCACATTTCTGAATGACCATAAAATTTGGATTTACACAAGGGCTCAACGTTGCGCGTCTTGGGCTGGACGAAAGCCAAGTGATAACCGCCTGTCAAATAGCGGACCGAATGGACTACGATTCAGTTTGGACTATGGACCACTCTAACGTTCCTCAATGGAAGAATGCTGTTGTTAACGATGCTTGGTTAATGCTAGCAGCTATAGGAGCCGTTACGTCTCACGTAGAGCTCGGAACATGTGTAACCGATGCGATAAGAAGACATCCTTCAGCTATCGCTCTTTCCACTATTACATTGGATAGAATAACCAAGGGTAGGGCCATATTGGGAATCGGCGCTGGAGAGGCGCAAAATGTGGTGGATTTTGGTATCGAGTTCTCCAAACCTGTGTCGAAATTCAAGGAACAGCTCGAGGTGATAGAGAAGCTATTTACGTCGGAGCCAGACCGGCGTGTCAACTATAAGGGACAATACTATAACCTCATTGAAGCCTGCCTTCAAGCGAGGAGCATTCGAAAGCCAAGACCTCCCATCTATATCGCCGCAGGAGCTCCCAAAACGTTGGAACTTTGTGCAAAATACGGTGATGGATGGATTCCGATTGGTTATACCCCCGAACTATTCAAGAATCACGCCAACGTAATAAGAGAGCGTGCTAAAGAGATTGGAAGGGATTTGAATGATTTTCAATTCGCCAATGACGTCGACGTTTACTTCACAGAAGATGGAGAGGAAGCTTGGAACAAGATGAAAAATGCAGTAAAGGTGAGCCTTTACAAGCCAGAACTTTTGAAGGTTCACAACATCCAGCAAGATTCTGAATTCGATTTCAGGAGGTATTTTACTGAATATGCCATGAACAAGCCAGAACTTATGGAACAGATGAAGAAAGCTGCACTAAAAATACCGGACAGTGTTGCGAGAACGGCGATAGGTGTCGGTAAACCCGAAGACGTAATCCAAATGCTGGAGCGATTTATAGACGCAGGAACTAATCATTTCATAATTCGGTTTTGGGGAGAGGGTTACTTTAAGAATATAGAAACATTCGGCAACAAAGTAATCACCTATTTTAGAGATCAAGGTAAACCTTAAGCTTTCAAATACAAGTCTAGGGTACTATTCCTTTTTGCTGGTACGTTGACCGCTCTTGATTTGTGTTGACGAGAGACCGGCTCAGCTTCAAGGCCAAGGTCTCTGAGCGAGCTGGCAAATTCCGCAGAAAATCCGTGAAATGTGTAAATCTTGCGCGCTTCGGACAACAAGACTAGTCTCACAAGCTCTTCATAATCGCAGTGATCGCTTAGCGGAAGTGCATAGTCTAGACCCATCATGTACTTGTAACTGTTGTCGATTGCCCAGCCGCTGAATCCTATCGAAACTGCTTGGCATCGTTCCTTGATTGCTCGAATATATCCAGATCTGGCAGAAGCCAATGGTGCTATCATTAGCCATGGAGCCGACTTCGAGAGGAGGGGGTCCTGTTTGGTTGTGGAAAATACAATTCCTTCTCTTAAGCTGACCCCAAATTCCCTGTAAACGGCATTAATTTTAGCCACCGAATCGTAAACAAACATGGGAGCCCAATGTTGAAACAGAAATGTAAGCAGCTGCGCCTTACCTAGGGGATATCCTAAAAGAATCACTGATACTCCTCGGTCAAACATTTCACCTATGATTTTATTTGCTAAATGTATCACATCATCAACGGGAGGGAAGACATACCTTGGAGAACCAAAGGTTGACTCGACTATCAATACATCCACTTTCGGTATATGGGCGCCCCCCATGAACCCTCTTCTCCTTGTCGTGATATCCCCAGTATAGTAGATTTGGTTTTCTATCAATAGTCCCTTAGACCCAAGCACATGGCATGTATCAATTAACTCGTAGCCGTCGCAAGAATCCTTACATTTTGCCAAAGACAGGTCGACGCCTCGCGTCCTGGCCAGGTGGGATGTCTCCTTTGATGCTAGGACTTGCTGGGCATATGCTATATTCTTCTTTTTTAATTTCATCAGGTGGTCTGAGTGTGCATGGGAAAAGAACATCACATCTGATGTTGATTCCTTTCTCGGGTCTAGCAGAATCTTACGTCCACTATTTTGAACCATAAGTCCACATTCAGAAATGGTCACAATGGGAGAGGTATTGACCAATATTCTCTCATGGTGGGATCGCAGTTATTTTAATTTTAGCAGAGGGAGCGTTGTCTTGGATACCGTAAAAGTGTCTCGCTTGTGTGATAGAAGAAGAATACTTACAAGCATCTCTGTAGCCGGCTCCTGTAAAACATTACACGTTTATGTCTGAAATCAGATATTCTCCATAGTGTTAAGACTTGCGATTTTAATATCAGGAAGAGGAAGCAATTTGCGCTCAATACTACAGGCAATAAAAACTCGAAGGCTAGTTGGTGTTGAGGCCCGGGTTGTCATTTCAAATAACGCACAGGCGGGTGGAATTGCAATTGCAAAAAAATTCAACGTGGCAACGGAGATCTTAACCCCTTCGGGCTTGGGAGGATGGTCTTTTGATAAAAAATTGCTTTCGCTGCTAGAGAAATACACTGTTTTACCAAGCAATGGCTTGATATGTCTTGCCGGATATATGCGAATATTAAGCCCAAAGTTTGTTGAAAGATATAAGATGCGCATTGTTAATATTCACCCTTCTTTGCTCCCTTCTTTCCCCGGCTTACATGCACAAAAGCAAGCATTAGAGTACGGGG
Source organism: Nitrososphaeraceae archaeon (assembly GCA_029240395.1). Taxonomy (GTDB): domain Archaea; phylum Thermoproteota; class Nitrososphaeria; order Nitrososphaerales; family Nitrososphaeraceae; genus TH5893. The sequence goes on along the minus strand of JAREAJ010000015.1, from coordinate 5,254 downwards.
TCAAAGTATCGGGCTGCACCATTCACTTTGTAAACGAAGGGGTGGATTCAGGGACGATTCTGCTTCAACAGCCCGTCCGTGTTATGGATCGGGATTCTGAGGAAACCTTATCCAAGAGAATTCTAGCGCAAGAGCATAAACTCTATCCTCGTGCAATTAAATTGATAGCAGAAAAAAGGATAGAAGTTAAGGGACGCAAAGCAATGTTAATATAGTAAAACATTTGAAAGACAAATGTAATAACTCTATCATTGGGCCCTTCATGTTGAGCCCAGGATCTATCGAATATTGAACGCTGATAAAATGAACGCGAAGATTATAGACGGCCTTTCGGTGGCTACCAAGATACAAGCTCAAGTTAAAGAACAGGTAGATGTGCTAGCCGCACAAGGTGTCAAGCCCTGTCTTTGCACAATCCTTGTGGGCGAAGACACCGCCTCTATCTCATACATAAACAAGAAACAAAGAGCTGCTGCAGAATTGGGGATTGTTACAAAGGACTTACGGTTCCCCACCACACTAAAGCAGGAAGAATTAGAAAAAATAATTTCCGAGCTCAATGCTGACAGCCTTGTACATGGAGTGTTGGTACAACTTCCTCTCCCTGATCATATCGACCAAAATAAGGCCATAAGTGTGCTGGATCCCTTTAAGGATGTAGATGGCCTAACTCCTTTTAACGCAGGTATGCTTTTGAAGGGTAGCCCTATAATAACACCTTGTACTCCTGCAGGAATCTTGGAACTGCTAGACTTCTACAAAATTGATGTGGTGGGCATGGACGCTACGATAATAAACAGAAGCAGCCTCGTTGGAAAGCCGCTGGCATGTTTGTTTGCAGAGAGAGGAGCTAGTGTAACTATTTGCCATTCAAAATCTCGAAGGCTGCAGGAAAAATTAGTGCGCTCAGAGATAATAGTTAGCGCCGTCGGCAACAGGGAGAAATTCACCCTAACTGAAGATATGGTCAATTCAAATGCGGTAGTGATAGACGTCGGTATTAGCAGGGTTAACGGAAGGATCTGCGGTGATGTAGACTTTGATGCCGTTAAAAATAAAGCTTCATGGATTACTCCAGTTCCTGGTGGTGTTGGCCCCATGACAGTCGCCATTTTATTAAGAAATACTGTCACTTCAACGAGGTTGTCAATTAAGAGCAGAAATGATTTAGCAGGATGAGTAGTTTATCGATAGAAAAAGAAAGGATTCGGAGTGCAATGCTGAAAATGCGTAACTCAGTGTCGCAGTCAGAAGTTTTGGAAAAAAGCAACCTTATACAGCTTAATGTGCTTAGATCAAACCATTTTGCGATTTCCGAATCTCTGGGAGTGTATTTACCAATCGATAACGAAGTAAGAACACAAGAAATTATTCAAAGAGCGCTAGATTCCGCAAAGAAGGTTGCCTTGCCCAGCATTGAATCAAATAGGATGAGATTCTACCAACTAGACGACAGCCTTTTACGAGAAAGCAGCCTAGTTATCGGAAAATTTGGGATAAGGGAACCCCACAAACGTGGAGCAGAAATCACGAAGTTAGATTTGCTGATAGTCCCGGGTATTGCATTTGATTTCGGAGGTGCTAGGATAGGCCATGGCCGAGGCTACTTTGACAGGTATATTACAAATGCAAAAGTGTCGTTCTCTCTTGGTCTAGGTTACCAATTCCAATTGGTATCCAGACCTTTACCTCAGTCTAATTTGGACCAAAGAATAAATGGGCTATCGACTGAAAATGGGATACTCTACTTTTAAAGTAAAGGTCTTTCACTCATTTGTTGCAGAGGGCTTTCCTATGTCAGTCCTATAGTATTCTTCTCCACTTCCCCAGCATATCTTACGGACAGCTTGATAAGCCTCTCTTCTTGCTAGTTCGAGGTTCCGGCCGGTTGCGGTAACGCTCAGGACTCTTCCTCCGGCATTAGTTATGCGATGAGTTGATTCTCTTATTGTTCCTGAATGAAATATGACTACTTTGTCAGAAAGACGGGAATTGAGTCCGTAAATTCGACGGCCGGTATTATATTTTCCAGGATACCCTTTCGAGGCCATGACAACACAGACGGAATGGTGTTTCTTCCATTTAATAGGTGGCATATGAAGGAGTCTTTTGTCCATTGCCGCATCCAAGTAAGGATACAGGTCAGAATCCATTCTTACCATGAGGCTCTGGCATTCGGGATCGCCCATCCTAGCATTAAATTCCAAAACAATCGGGGTTCCATTTTCACTATCTAGCATCAGCCCCGCGTATAGGAATCCTGAGAAAGGGGTTCCCGCCTCTCTCATGCCGCGGATTGTAGGTTTTATAATGTCGTTCGCAATTTCAGCTTCCAAATCTTCCTTGATATCTCCCACTGGTGAATATGATCCCATGCCTCCGGTGTTTAAACCGGTATCACCGTCACAAGCTCGCTTGTGATCTCTGCTCATCACCATAGGCACGAACGAATTTCCATCACATATTGCTATATAAGATGCCTCCTTTCCCTGAATTTTCTTTTCAATAATTATCCTATCTCCGGACTCCCCAAATTCCCTATCGAGCATCAATGATTGCAGGGCAAGTATTGCCTCCTTTTGCGTGCTGCAGACAAATACTCCTTTACCTGAGGCTAAGCCCTCGGCCTTGATCACAAGCTCATCTGTTTGACTCTTTACGTAGTCTTCGGCGTCTCTGTATGATGAAAGGATGACAAATGGTGATGTCCTTATGCCTGCCTTTTGCATAAATTGCTTGCTAAACACCTTGCTGGATTCGAGCTTTGCAGCAACTTTGCTAGGCCCAAATATCCTCAAATTACAGCTCAGGAATTGGTCTACAATCCCTGCGGCTAGCGGTCCTTCAGGTCCAACAAGGGTTTCGCAGCCATTTTTTTCTGCAAACTCTATCAGCTTCCAGTAATCGAAAGAGTCAATTGCTACATTGTTTTTCGTTCCTCCGTTGCCGGGACAGTGAAAAACTCTCTTTACTTTACTGCTACGCGCGAGTTTCCAACCTAATGCGTGCTCCCTTCCGCCCGAGCCTATTATCAGGATGTTTTTCTTTTTACTGTCTGTTTGCAAGGGATGAGATGCGGGATCTCAGTAATAAATGGTTTGACTCGCTCCGTATTGAGTTATGATGCCCTTTTATCTCATATTACTAAGTTAAACCATATGGCTGAAGAAAAGGGTCCGCAAAAACCTAGGCGGGGACTTGCGTCGGCGCCCGGAGATATTCGAGAAAGAGTTGCCAAGAAAGGCGGAGCTGCTCCACATCACTCACGAGGTCTTGCTGCTGCAGACGCGGTAACAAGGTCTCGGGTTGCAAAGGCTGGGGGGAATGCACGTGCACTCAATACCGAGGGATTAAAGTATGCCGGAAAAAAAGGTGGAGAGGTGGTAAAATCTGAGTACGGTACGTCTTTTTACCAATCTATTGGAGGAAGAGGAGGTCACTCAGTAAAGGAGAAGTACGGGATTCAGTTCTATAGGGATATAGGGGAAAAAGGAGGCGCAGTTGTTAGGGAAAAGTACGGTTCAGGATTCTACAGGGACATCGGAAAAAAAGGGGCTCAAAAACTTAAGGATCGAACCTCTAGATAAATGATGTAATTTGTCGGACCAATAGCATAACAGTCTTTAAGGTGTAAGGACATTCTTGGAAGAATCGCTTATGATTGCCATGATAAAACGATCGTAGTCGTAGTCTACAAAATCCAATGACGAGAAGGATTTCTGTCTGATCACCTTGTGAACACCTATCAGATGATAGCACGGTTTTCCTGATGATAATGCTCCGAAGTAAAAGCTTCTGCAGGAACAAAAATCTAAGTCTGGAGCTGTCCAGTACTCCTTGGCTTTGCCTATCACAGTATAAACCTTCCTTCCGCTCGGCTGAAATACATGTACCTTAATTACGTTTGGCCCTATAGGACCAGTTTTTGAGGTCAAGCAAAAACTTTGATGACTCGTACCATTTATAATCCAATAAGGCTACGCACTAGCCAATCCTTAAGAAGTAAGGACTAGTGCATCCATTCTAGGAGAAGTTAAGGTTTGGATGCTGCTATGAAGCAATCAAACTGTTGGAATATGGTGTATCTCCTTCTTTTAATTAGGTGTGCTTAGAAGACACCCTAACATAAATTTATTATGGTCATACAGATAACTTGACCATTGAAAGACTACGATTATTTGATTTTGTGGTTAGACTATTTCAATAAAAATCTTCCTCGAGCTAAAGGTCGTAGGGTAAGAAAAGAGCATGCAATATTCGATCCTACGTTGTCCGATCTAGTTGAAGCGGCGAAGCAATCAGGTTACAATCTCCAGCAGGAACAAATCAACGACGGAGCGCGATTCCCAAGAAGAGCGTTTGTGAAGTCAGGATACATAGCCTTACCCAAAAAGGATAATGTTAAAAAGAACATACTGCTTACGAAACTCGCACAAAGAATGCTTAAAAATAGAACTAGATGGTCAAAACATTAGATCATAGCTTGAAAGTGGATTTGATCTCTTATGCATGAGCTTGGACGCATTTTACACATAGCCAGAAGCGGTCGGATTATAGTCAAGACCGGCACAGCCACTTGGGAGAAAAAAATGAATGGCTTGCCTATATTTGATATCAATGGGAGGCAAATTGGAAGGATACAAGAGATATTCGGACCGGTTGCCTGCCCTTACGCTTCCGTCCAACCGATTCGAGAAAAGCTCGCTGACCTTGTCGGCATCCAGGTTTTCATTCCTAGCGATGAGCCCCAGAGAAGAAAAGGACTAAAGGGGTATTCGAATTACAAGATCAAGAGAAGCGCCGCACGCAGAAGCTTCCGGGGGAAGCTGGAATCATAATTCCCTAATACCTTAAGAACATAAACCGAGGATCCCCCAAACAAATCCTAGGCAACGTGTGCAAATTGGAGATGGCGTTCTACTTGTCGAACTCCAAGAAGACGCATAACTTACTCTTTATTCCTGTTGTCTCGGTCTGGGGGGGCTATGTTCTTATAGTATTCCCAAAAATCATCTCCGATATAGTGCAAGTTTTCGATAACATATCCCTTGGTGTTTTTGGCGGCGGTCGTGCTATCTTCTATTGCTCTTCCAACCGCTAATACTTTTGAGTATTTTTCGTCTTTGACTGTTACGAGGTCGCCTCTGTCAAAGTTGTCAAATTGGATGATGCCGGGGCGAGTTACTCGGGCACCGTTGCAGACAAACTTTACTGCTCCCATATCAACTACCACCGATGGAAACGCAGACAAAAT
>JAREAJ010000066.1 GCA_029240395.1 Nitrososphaeraceae archaeon | reverse complement strand
TACTTGCCGGAGGATTACGACAATGAAGGTATGAAAATCCACGATGAAGCAATATACGGGGGGAAAAGTGGGATAGAAGTAACATTAAAAATAATCAAATCATCCCTGGCGACCCTGAAAAGGGAAGGCAAACTGTTGATAATTGTTTCAAGTTTGTCTGATATTTCACGGCTTCAGGAATTCTTGGAATTGTTAGATTTGAATATGAAAAAAATAGTTGAAAAGAGGCTGTTTTTCGAAACCCTATCTGTAGTAGAGATCGGTCTTAAAAATATAGAGTGACTTGGATCAGGATTTCTTTTTATTTCTTTAAATTATTTGCGCTTAAGAGGGCTATTCTGTCAGTCATTTCTCTAAGTGTAGCACTACCTCCAAGGTCATAGGTCACATACTTGTTTTCATTAATAACCTGCTCCGTTGCGCTAAATATCGCTGCTGAAATGTCTTTCTCACCAAGATACTCAGCCATCCACGCACCAGACAAAATAGTAGCGACAGGATTTACTTTGTTCTTGTTGGCATATTTTGGTGCACTGCCATGTGCTGGTTCGAACATAGCGAAACTATCTCCATAATTCCCTGAGTACACGTTTCCTATAGATCCTACATGTCCTGATGCGCATTCGGATATTATATCCATAAACAAATTAGTACTAAGAATGACGCTGTCATTAAATCTCTCTGGATTTTTCACAAGCTGCTGGGTCATATTATCTATGTAATATTCTTCGACTTCTATGTCAGTAAATTGCTTGTTTGTGTTGGTTACAGCTTCCCAAAAAATCCCATCTGTTTCTTTGAGAATATTTCTTTTTGTAACCGCATATATCTTATGATAGTCTTTGCTTCTTGCGACTTCAAAACCTTTGAGGGTAACCCTTTCACATCCTTTCTTAGTAATTTTCCGGATTGCGATTGCTGATTCATCACTTGTTTTAAATTCTATTCCTGCGTAAAGACCCTCTGTGGCCTCTCTAACGCAAATAAAATTTACCTGGCGAGGCGAATTCTTATATGTCTTAATAGGTCTGACATTTGCGTAAAGTTCGAACTTTTGCCTAATACTTACTGCGACACTCCTTGGAGCGTTGGGACTTGGGATTGTTGTAGTTGGGCCTTTAAAGCAAGCGTCACTACTTTCAAGAAGATTCCAAACTTCTGGAGAAATGTATGAATTTCCTCCTTCTTTCTGCCACCATTCGGATCCTGCATCACAGGTGACCAATTCGATTCTAGAATTACATTCATTAAGTACCTTAATCATCGCCTGGACAAGTTCAGGCCCGGTTCCATCGCCTTTTATAACAGCTGCTGTAGGTCTATTCCTGGCCAAGTGAAATCAGATAGAGGGCAAAAATCTCGGTCTATAATTTATCTATTTGGGTATTAGTTCGAATCTTATCACCATGTCATCCGTAAAAGGAGGCATCGCCGATGCATTGGATACAGGAGTAAATTCTTTTTTCTCTGAATAATATGAATATCTGGGGTTATAGTCTCCAAGGTCTATCAACTGCTCTGTCGGAGTCCCAGTCGTATTATCAAAAACGGATATTGTGTTATTACTGTCCATAGAATATACTTTGAGAAAATCGCCCATTGTAAGCCTCACCGGTCTGACAAACTGAATATGTAGATGGCTACCTATCTCATCGGTATGTATAACCCTGAGACATTCTTTACCATCCTTGGGTTGCCGTCCAACATCATCTGGCAACATTTTTGGTTGTCCATCCACAATAATCTCAACTGTTGGATGAAGGTTGAAGGTGTCAACGTTGTGAGCCTTTAAACATACACCTAGCACTGGTGGCGGAGGAATTAGTTGCATTATAAGCAATCCAGCTAAGGTGGCTGCCCCTATCGCAATGGGCGGTATCAGAATCTGCTTCTTGCTTATCTTTTTTCTAGGTTTTTCTTCCTTCGTTTTCCGTTTGGGCATTCAACTGTCACACCGGTCTAATGTTGTTGTTAACACTCTGCTTACTGTCTATATATTTGCTTTAGCCACGGCCGAATACCATAGCGGTGTTAAATCTGTGGAAAAAGCATGCAGCTGGGTTCGCACGAGAATTCCAATTCATATCTTTTATAAGTTAGTGCTCGAGTATGCGTTAGGGAAGTTGATGCTAACCATAAACATTGATGGAGCGAGCCGAGGCAACCCTGGACTATCCGGAATCGGAATAGTGATATTAAGAGGAGGACAAAAAATCTCGGAATACAATGAATTTGTGGGGAGCACAACTAACAACATCGCAGAATACACCGCACTCAAGAAGGCGCTAAAAATAGCTTCAACCCTCAAAGATGATGAAATAGTTGTTCTCTCAGATAGCGAGCTTGTTGTCAAGCAGAGAAATCATTCCTATAAAGTTAGGTCAAAACAATTAAAAATCATATTCCGAGAAATTAATAATCTTGAAAAATACTTCAAGTCAGTTTCCTACCGACACATTCCCCGAGATCGCAACAGGGAAGCGGATTCGCTTGCTAATCGGGCGATAGATGAACACATATTAAATATCGAAGAGCCTAAGAATAATAGGCAGCTGTGAAGATTCAGAGTTAATCCTGATTTATTTCGTAAAGATGAGGAAAAGGCATTTGACTGAGCTGCCAAAAAAGAGTTGCACTATTTCGAGTCGAATCGGATTTTTCTCGTACTTAAATGATGACGCCGGTTGTTATCTGAAAACATCTATTTTAAAGGTCAATTTGGCTAAACTAAAGGTTTATCTAACGAACTGCCATAGATGAAGGAATTAAACTTGCTGAAGAAGAATGAGTCAAGAGTACCAAGCATAATAAAAGACGTGGTAATTGTCGTAATTGGTGTTGCCATTATTTGGCTCGGACTTCGTTTTGTGTTTGATACTGGTAACCCATTCTATGTTGTATCAAGCGGAAGTATGGTGCCAAATTTGAACGTAAATGATATATTAGTAGTTAGAGATGGTAATTCTTTTCAAGATCTTAAAGTGGGAGATATCATTGTCTTCGACCGACCTGATGGAGCTGATAGGGTAATAGTTCACAGAGTCGCGGAAATCTTCGATGATTCGGAAGGAAATCATCAAATTATCAGGACAAAAGGCGATGCAAACGACGGGTCAATTCCCGGAACTGATTTCCCAATTAGAGAAGACGATTACATTGGAAAGGTTGCCTACGTAATTCCTGGGGCAGGCGTGGTTACCAAGATCCTTAGCCCTCCTGTTAATTACATAATAATCGCAGCAATCATCGCATTAATGGTGGTTACTCAAATCAGCAAGAGGAAAAACAATGATAACAAGAATAACCAATCACAGCAAACAACTTCAGAAGAGACAGATAACAAATAATGATAAAAGTTGACCCTGCTCTTAAGAATATTGCAATTGACCGTTGCTTTATTTTGTGAATATCATTAACAAATAATATTTAGTCGTGTATGGCCATTTGAGGACTACATTATCTGAATTGTTAAAATATACCAATCGAGCACTTTTTTCCAATTTCTATGTCTAACTAGAATGCGCTTACTTTCTTAGTAATTGTAAGAACATCTTGGTCCACCAGAGTATGATCTAGTCCTACTTTTTGACCGTCGAACTTGGCACTTTTTCCCCACACTTGAGCAAATTTAAAGTCCCTGGTCATTTTTCGATGGATTTTATTGCAAACCGCTCCCACGCTGCTCCCATTACGGATTATCAAGGGTTCTTCATAGTCTGTTTCGCCCGTCTTTTTGCGCAAATAAATTCTAATGAGATCTAGTCGCTGGTATATTGCTTGTTTTAAGGCACCGATATTGATATTTGCATCAGCAGATATTGGAATAAAATTAGTTCCGATTTTAGACTGAACTTCTTTGAGAAAACCTTGGTTCACCAAGTCTATTTTGTTGAGAACAGTCAACGAAGGAATGTATATTCTATTGCCCAACAAGACGTCTATCAATTGATCGTCTGTTAAGCCGGGTTCTCTAATTATTATACGGCCATTGTGTATCCCGTACTCGTGCAGAATTTCCTTAATGAGTCTTTCTGATACGGCTATGGGAACTTGCGTACTAACTGAAACTCCGCCGACTGAAGTTTTCTCAACTACCACGTTGGGTGGTTTTTGATCTATCTTTATGCCGATTTCAGAAAGTTCTTTTTTCAGAAGCAAGAAATGGTGGGGCTGAAATACATCAAGAATCATCAGCACCAGATCTGCAGATCTTGCGACTGAGAGAACTCTCTTTCCAAGTCCTTTTCCTGAGGCAGCTCCTTCTATAATTCCAGGCATATCCAATATTTGGATCTTTGAGCCGGAATAATCCATCATCCCAGGTACGGCTGTTAGCGTCGTGAACTGATATGAAGCAACACGAGATTTGGCATTTGTCAGGGCGTTTAAAAGTGTAGATTTTCCCACGCTGGGCAATCCTATTAGCACGACTGTGGCATCTCCTGCCTTCCTGACATCGAAACCAGCGCTGGCACCTCCCGTAGATACAGTTTTACCATGAGTGTTTTCATCCATTTCTCGCCTGAGACGAGCGATTTTTGCCTTAAGCAACCCTATGTGAAATTCCGTAGCTTTGTTTATCTGTGTCTTATGAATTTCGTCTTGAATTGCTTTTATCTTTTCGGGAATCCCCATCTCAAAGATTCACGCTATTGTTCTATTCCATCTAAATATTTAATTCCTTTTACTATACTATGCTACTGCTTTTCCGATATTCAGTACGTTGATTGCTAATCGCTAAGTTGAAAGTCCTTAGAAGATTAACCGAATACTATGGAAGACATGATGTACGTTTTTGATGAAAATTACGACTGAAACTAATAACACAAATTACGCATGTTATCTTCTCTACTATAGCTTTCAATTTTGATATTATCATAGTACTGGGCTTCTGAAAGTGGTACTGCAATTATGTGGCATCTAAATCATAGTGCTTGGCCAAAT
>JAREAJ010000065.1 GCA_029240395.1 Nitrososphaeraceae archaeon | reverse complement strand
CTGTAAAACAAACTTTAATCCGTTCCATTCAAGTGGATTATGGGAGGCTGTTACTATACATCCTCCATAATATCTCCTTGACTCCCGAAATACCATTGGTGTAGGAGCTATGTTCAGGTCATGCACTTCGACTCCTTCTAGCATGAGTGCTGCTATGACTGTCTCGGCAATGATTGAGCTGGAGGGTCGGGTATCTCTTCCAATTATACAACTATTTCCCCGACCAACCAGTGACTGTGCAAATAATCTGCCATACTTGATAATCTCATACAAGCTCAGGTCACTATGACCGTAGACACCTCTGATACCAGAGATTGAAATCTTCACAGTCGAAGTTACAATACCCCAATTATTAATTATGTGCTATCTCCAACGTTTACATTTCGACGCAATTTAACAAATAATTGATTTGTTACTTAATCTACATGAAGAATTAAATAAAGAACCATAAATTTTCATTCAATACTACAAAGAGGAAAGTTGCCCTAGTAGCTCAGCCTGGCAGAGCGAAGGTTTCGTAAACCTTAGGTCCCGGTTTCAAATACCGGCTAGGGCTTCCACTAAGAGCCATCAATTTTTGGGGTCGTTAAATTGGTGAGCCTGCGGATGCTTTAGCCGTGTATCATTTATCAGGAAAGCGATGTGTGTCTTCTGAGAGATTTACAGATATTTCTTATGGTAACTTCTGTAACTCCAGCAGCTTCGGCAAGTCCTTTTTGTCTTATGCGATCATCATCTTTCGTAGCAATGCTCGCCAAGTATAGAACCGAAGCAGCAAACCCCATTGGGTTCTTCCCAGCTGATAGTACAATCTCATCCTTGGTAATGGTACTCATAAATTTGATCGCCTGACGTTTTGTTTTATCGCTGAGGTTCACTCTGTTGGCAATTCTGATGATACAACTGGTAGGATCTACAATAGGAATCTTGATATCAAGTTCGAATACCAGCATTCTGTAATTTCTGGCTATATCCTTACGCTTTATGTTGCTAATTGTTGCTATTTCTTTTAGAGTACGAGGCGCTCCCATATCTCTACACGCGATATACATGGCTGCTGTCAGGACGCCTGCGATCGTCTTGCCTCTGGGCAGGTGCTTTTCGTATGCCTTCCTATAGATGTATGCAGTTTTCTCGACGATCGCATATGACAGACCCAGTTTGTCCTTCAGTGTATCAAGATGCTGAAAAGCTTGCCGGAGATTTCTGTCCTCAGAGCTATGAACCTGTATCCGAGAATCCCATGTTCGAAGTCTTTCTATTGTAGATCTCATAGATACATCCAAAATCTGTCCGCCTGCATCCCTGTTAGCCTTACCTATAACCGTGGAAAGTCCCATATCGTGAACTGCTAGGGAAGTAGGAGATCCTGTTCTTGCTTTCTCATTCTTTTCTTCGATAGTAAATGCCCTCCACTCGGGACTCGCTGTATCTTGAGCCTTGTCAGTGATGACCATTCCACAATTACCGCATATTATCTCTCCAGATTCAGGATCAGTAATGACATCTTGGTCTTTGAAGCACAAATGACATGTCAAGGGAGGCACTATAGGTTGCATTGATACAGAAGACTTCCTATTTTATAGGTGTAGAAGTCCTTATAAAAGGTACGGGTCGACAAGTCTAGGAAACGTTTAATGGAACAAAATGAAAACAATTAGTTCTCATGTAGGCTTTAGCGTAGACTGACGAAATGCTCACGTGAAGTCAAAACACTGACAATCTCGTCTTTAGTCCTCTCCTCATATCCCCATCTACCAAATAGATTCTCAGTATGAACTTTATCTTCTCTTCATAGTACAACGCATTTCAGAGAGGTGCTATGTTCTTCATCGAATCCGTCATGCTAGGTAGCCACATAATTTAAATCAAACCCAACAACGGCTGGACGACTGAGAGGAATGCATTCAATTTTCAATATATCTGAAGCGCAATAAATTAGTCAGTACTTTAATATCATGTTGTAATTAGCAACTGAGATAGTCATAGGTCGTCTATAGGGTACTTTGATAGACAAGAGGTACACTCATAGATCTCTTTTCCCACAGGACCTGACACATTAAATCTGACAATTGTAGTGCACTTAGGACACTTTCCTTGCGTTGATCGAGTCTTTCTTTGTGGCTTTATGGTTTTTCTTCTTCGACCACCCATTACTGTTCATATGGGATTTGCCGCACAGTTTTATAAATCTCCCCGACGATTGACTTCAGGAGGATGCATTCGTGAGAGGTGGCTTAAACAGCCGATTATCATCAGTAACCAGCGAGTATATATTTCAACAATCTCTCACGGACTCTTGGGCGATTTATCGTATAGTTTGCTCAGGTGTGATGGCTTAACGATACCTTGCTTGGGCTTTGGAGAATTTCCCACACGTTAAAGTAAGCGTCGACACTGGGGAGAAGACAAGACATGCCTTAGTTGTTAATTTTCTACAGAATATGTAAATTCAGACCTCGTTTTTAACTGAGAAAGAGCCAATGACCCTCCAATTTACGAATTAATGAAGGCCGCAGCGCAGGCACCAACACAACGTTAGTCAGGCATCATCAAGGATTTACCGGGGGTAAATAGTATTTGAAATTTCTTAAAATATTATTGATAGGAAATCTAGTTCGGGAATACGCGAATATTTAGCGTTGCGGCAACGTATTTTAACCGATAAACACATTTGAAATTATGGCATCTGTGAGAAAAAGAGACTCAAACTGGTTTAGAAGAAGATGGCTTGACTTCCGTAATGGTCATAGTATATATCTAATTTTTATCATGACATTTGCTAACTTTGTAACTATCCAGTATTCACTTTTGATCGATAAAATACCTGCTGTCAATTCAGTATTTAATAATATATGGACGTTTGCTATAATCTTCATAGCAGCATACGTTCCTCTCGGGATGGTTATAGGATACTGGCACAGAAAGAGTCAATGGAAAGTCGAACAGGAAGCGATGTTCAGAGAAAATGTCGTCGGAGCCAGGATATGGTTGTTTACGATCAAACTCATAGAAGGAAAGGTGTCAGAGGAAGAGAAAAAAAATATGATAGACTTCTTATCTACGATCATAAGCAAGAAATATGTTGCACCACCTAACCCCTGATATCTTTGCTGGCAGACCAAGTCTGTACGCTGTATTGAATACTCACTTATTTTAATTGGCTCGTTAATCGAGAATTCAATAGCATTATGCGATGTGCTCAATATCTATGGTCTCTAACCACCCGTAGACTAACTACCTGTGAGGTAGGTATGGCCAGACAAGCGATCAGCTCATCAGGAGAGTCCGATGTAGACGATCCACCATATGTCTCCTTTCTTGTGTAAGAAAGCCATTCCGCTATGACCCATTGGTCATCTTGAGTGACTCTAAAGAAATCTGGATCAAGATGGCGTGCTTTTCTTTCCGAATTGTATTGCCCTAGTGTCAGATCGTATACCCAACTATCATGGTCCCCGAAAGGAGTCCCGTATTGGTACTGAAAATCCAGCCTCAGATGTTGGTATGGCGACCTAATGCTTTGATTGTGCTCAGGGGGTTCACTTTTACTATTAATGTTAATTGATAAAATTGTGTTTCTCCTGTCCTCCACTTTTCCTATTTTGCGGTCGATATTATACCCTAGAGTACAGAGCACGATCGTGATGCAGTCAGCCGCATAGGTTTGGTTTGCTGTCTTGGAGACATATTCAAGTTTCGTAACTTCCAGTTCTGTCGACATATGTTATTTGAATGGAAATGTGCCAATTTCGGGATATTTAAAATAACACCAAACGCGCCGCAAGATGTTGCGAAATACCCTTCTATCCTCGGACGGATAATACTGCTTTATAGATAGCAGTCAGATCTGTTGTTTGAGGTAGGCTAGTCCTAACATCACTGATTCCAGCGGCGTCTTGGTATCCTAGCGACAATATCAACACATAGTCTCCTGGTTTGGGAACCTTAACATAAAAATTATTATCATACGTAGCAAGAGCTTCAGCTGACCCGCCGTATTGTAGAATGTTATCAGATTGTTTCTCGTCTATAATTATGCTACCTAGACCAGAAGATGTATTATTCAAAGAGGCATCTGTTAGGTTCACTATTTCTGTCTTAATGAGCCAGGGTATTGATCCTCCCGATACCTCAATAGTAAACAGTTGGTTATTAGCAGCTCTAATGGTGTTTAAGTCTGTCAGAGCTCCTGCAGATTGATTAGCCAAATATACACCATGCACAAGTACGCCATCCATAGCAAGTTGTTTTGATTCATTCCATTCTAGACTTCCTTCGGTCTGACTTTGCATGTGCTCACTTTTGATGATCTTAACGTTCGGTAGCTCGAATCCGACTGCATTATCTACGAAATCTAAAGTACAATTACATGGAAAATCGCTTTTTGAGACTGGGTATGCGGCTTTCATTTCGATAGAAATTCCCGAGTAATTTGAATGCCAATCGATAATGATCAGGACTACTACAAACACTATCAAGTAAAGCTTAATTGGAAAAAAGATACCGAAGAGGATATGAAGCCTGACCATAATTTCTTTGGTTGTGGCTTCAAACTTTAATAATATATATGCTCTGATCCGGAAGTGAATTTGTTTGTTCCATCTTTTTTGCACCAGTTCTTTCCCTGTAAAGCTTCTCTGGACAAAAAACAGAAAGACATACCGCTTTTTATGAGGGCGTAGCCCTCAAACAGGCCCTAGATTATCCTAATGCGAAAGTAAATTCAATGCTGCGTTATGATATGAGTGTGATAGTTAACTATTATCCTTGGCACTATTAGTATATCCTTGAGTATTCATTACGGCATTATTTGGCTGTTCAATTTTTATTTGTCAAGTGAGAGATGTTCTAACCCTAAGATCAAGGTGTGAGTCTGTGTCGATACATATTCCCTACCGCTAGTAAGAAAGGTAAAAAAATGAACTGCTAAAAAGACAGCCAATAATAAAATAGGCTGTTATGTTACTGCAAATGCTCTTGAGAATATTTATCCGTGAATCTCTCTTTCCAATGCTTCTTTAAGCAAATGCATATGTCTT
>JAREAJ010000014.1 GCA_029240395.1 Nitrososphaeraceae archaeon | reverse complement strand
TTCGGTGTTGAATATTTTACTTTAGGAAACGGTCGTGGTCTTGTTGGAGCTCTTGCGGCCATTGGCTGTTTACTCGATGGAGATCATACATTTGAAGCTATTGCTTATAGGAGGCCTGAAAATTGCGGAACCAAGAGGATGATAAATGTTAACAGGGTGATAGAGCTTAGCAAGAAGACCTTCCCATACACATTTAACAATTATGACTTCGACAACCGTAGAGTGTTAATTGCGCCACATGGTGTCGACCCTGTGTTCTGCGGAATTAGAGGAGAAAACGCTGACATTGTTGCCTCTTCGTTGCGGTCTTTGGAAATACAGGAGAAAGCCGAAGGCTGCATGGTTTACCGTTCAAATCAAGGCACAAACATGCATTTACAAAATGAACTCAAATTGTCAGAACCGAAATCCTTCGCATCCGGATATATAAGGTGTAAAGTAAGTGTGAATCCTTCGACAGTTCAAGGGGGACATGCATTTTTTGCAGTTGAAAATTATCATGGCCAGAGCTTCCCAGCTGCAGTCTATGAACCAACAGGTCTTGCCAATGTGGCCTCGCTGCTTGTTCAAGGAGACACTATTGAACTTGGAGGTGGGGTAAGGAAATCGTCCTCAAAGCATTCCAAAATTCTCAATGTCGAATATCTTCTGATATTGGAACTTGTCAACGTTTTTGGATTTCATAACCCTCTGTGCAAAACCTGCTCAAAAAGAATGAAATCTGAAGGAAAGGGTAAAGGATTTCAATGTAAGCATTGCAAATCAAGAGAGCCGCCTACTGTGCAAAAAGAAATTGTCAATGTTCCTAGGAAAATATTACCAGGACTCTATATCCCGACACCAAAGGCGCATAGGCATTTAACCAAACCACTGCACCGATACGGATTAGAGAAAAAATATTTGGCTCGCAACTGCAAGAGTTTTCCGACGGTGCTTTTCCGATACTAGTACAAGATTACACGCTGAAATCCTTGGTCTTGAAAAAAATGCCTGTTCTGATTGTTTAGAATTTAAACGCATTAACGGGTGGATCTATCGCAAATAGTTTTAGCGGGGGGTTGATTTGAACCTACGTTCATTACTGCCTCAGGCAATAATGAAAACCGCTCTGCGGGTTATGAGCCCACCGGGATTACCTAGTCTCTCTATTCTGAGATCTGGCTTCCCCACCCCGCTAAGAACAGTTTTGGATAGAAGCATGATATATACTTAACAAAATTCGTCTTCTTTTTCGGTCAATGGTCCGGCTCGTGAATGTAGAACTAGAATTTAATTCCACAGTGCCCGCATTATAGCAATAAACAAAATTGGCTTTTAGAGTGTATGTGTATGTGAAATGCGGGGGGTGGGATTCGAACCCACGAACCTCTAGAGGATGAGGTATCCCAGTCAAACCAATAGTATCGTTGTACTACGAAACAACATCTGAGCATCGTAATGACGCACAATATGCTATCATTCTCACGCCGTTGACCAGGCTTGGCGACCCCCGCAGTAGGTAGCTATATATTCTAACTACATAAAATGGCTTTTGGAGTGGAAAACTCGAGCGCCTATTATCTCGCTATTGTCTGCAAGTCCCACATCTCAAAGTACGCACGGCATAGAGAAAGTGCATTGCCTTTCTTTTTTTGCTTGCGCAATTGAGAAATTGGCTCGCAATTGCCTGGGGTTAAGCAATGTATAACTTAGAGTCTTATATCAAATAGTGGCCCTTTCTTTAATATCGCTTCTGGCTTGCCGCTGCTGTCTTCTCTTCCTCAATCCCTCCGACTAATGAAACAAAGACGTCGTCTAACGTGATAGGAGAGACTGTAAATGAGAGATTCTTTTTGACAGCAAGTTCTGTCAGTTCTTTTATTGCGGATTCAAAGGTAAAAATGCGAATTGTGTCGTCGCCAGATTCTATTATTGAACCAAATGATTTGAACACCTCAGTATCTATGTTGTCTTTTGTGATATCTACTCGTAGATTCTGTGGTATAGTTGTGCGGAGTTCTTTAATTGTCCCTTTTGCTATCACCCTTCCGTTATCTATTATAACTATATTGTCTGAGAGCGTCTCAGCCTCATCCATATAATGGGTAGTGAGCAAGATCGATTTGCCTTCCTTTTTCCACTCTTTTATTGAAGACCATACCTGCCGCCTGGAGACAGGATCCAGCCCTATGGTTGGTTCGTCCAGAAATAAAAGCTGGGCATCGACGGCCATTGCCATGGCCACTAGTATTTTCTGTTTCATTCCTCCTGATAGGTTCATTGCAGGTCGATCTTTTGCGTCATAGAGATCGAGCTTTTGCAAGATTAGTTCCGTTTTTTCTCGTGCTACCTGTTTTTTCTCTCCCCTTATTTGCAGCCAGTTGTATACATGGTCCCACGGGGTAAGTGCTCTTAGTGGTCTTCCCTCTTGAGGAACTATAGAAATCAGCCTCCTTACCTTGTCGGCTTCCTTTATTGCGTCGTAGCCTAAGACTTGAATCCTACCTTGCGTAGGCAGCAGCTGAGTGGCGCATATTCTAACGAACGTTGTCTTACCGGCCCCGTTCCTTCCGAGAAGTGTGTATATCTGACCGCTCTCGGCGGTTAACGAGACGTTACTCAAGGCTGTTTGACTCAAGCCCTTGTACCTTTTTGAAACACCATCTGCCGATATTGCTAGCATTATTTATGCATATATCCCCGCACACTAACAATAAAAAGTATGATGAATCGTCATGAGTTGACATAATCCAACATGTCTTGTAGGGGGAAAATTCATAGTCACTTGATAGTATATTTCTGTGATATCTTTATTCCAAATAGGATATAATACAACATGCCCTTATGTCTTTTAAGTCTACAAGCGAAAGTAAATAGAACATTTAATCTCATGCATAATTGGTTATCTTGGTACTTTTCTTTCTCTCTTCACTAAGTGTAACTGTCACAATATGAAATATAATACGAACACAAATTTCGGTAAGGAAGGACATGGACGATGTTATTTATCCGTACCCACTTACTGTTATCGACATGTCATAAATAATTGAAAACAAGAATTTAGCCAGAGCATGAGAGCAAACCTATCCTCAAATATGCCCATAGTTATTCTTTCAATTATCATAATATTCTGCGGCACCTTTTCAAGCTATTATTCTACCCAGAGTCTAACTGCGATAGCGCAGATTCACTCTAACAGCACACAACAGTTACCTGCACAACAAATGACAGAGAATATGGGTGTTAAGATCAGTTCACCTCTTTCAGGACAAAAAGTTCCAGTCGGAGAGCTCAATATCTCAGGTACCTCTACTGATGATGCTGCGAAGGACTGTAGTGTATTTGTAGACGTGAACGACATAAAACCCCTCCAAAAGACTGATGCGGTAGGATCGGGAGGCCAAAACGACTATTCCAATTGGAGCTTTACCTACACCGAAAATTACCATTTGATAACCGAGGGACCAAACGAGTTAACGGCCAAATTGTCATGCAACGAAAATCTGGAGAATACTAATGGTAGTAGCTCCATTCTTATAAGCAACACTTCTAACGGAAAATCCAAGTGGTATAGCATAAATGTCACTGGAACTGCTGTTCCTTTGGCAGACGAGGGAGATCAAAACAAGACCCAGAGCGAGACACAATTTGCAAATACTTCTAAACAAAACGCTAGGGTGTTGGAAAGCCCACAACATGCAACGTCAGATCACCCAGGCATAGCAATGCTTTCCGACAGCATCCAGGAGAAAAAGATCGCTGATATAGATGAGGAGGAATTGTCGCAACCAGCTACGGAGAGTTCCAGCCCGAGGGAATTGCAATCAGAACATCAATCCTCCGAAATAGTAGATTTAGAAAGCCCAAGTATACCCGAAACGTCCCGGGAGAGTGACGACATGATTCAATACCCGTCTTCTGACCTCGCAACAGGCGATTCTCCTACTTACCCCGAGGATCAACAGCTGAATGAACTACATAATCAAGATAATCTTCAGCAACCCATGCCAATGTCTGATTTGCCAAATGAGAATGATGCAGGAAATCCGCTCATTGAAGAAATTCAAGGCGTTGATATCGATGGTGCAGACGACAAGCTAGCTCCTGATGAGGACGAGTTCCCGGCTGAGCTAACTGAGACACCACTCCAAGATACGGACTTTGGTCCGCCCTTAGAACTATTTGGCGAAGATAACCAGGATCAAGCTAACCTTGTACAGGAGGATATTGGTCAAACGGACAACGTAGACACAGATCTTAGCGATGAGGAACGATCTGCTAATGACATATACGAAATGATAACGGGTAGTTTCGAACAACAGATCGATACAGAAGAGATCGATACAGAAGAGATCGAAACAGAAGAGATCGATACAGAAGAGATCGATACAGAAGAGATCGATACAGAAGAGATCGATACAGAAGAGATCGATACAGAAGAGATCGATACAGAAGAGATCGATACAGAAGATATAAAGACTGAACAGGACATTCAGGACTTGGATCCAGGAGATGTAATTGCCGAAGAAATTCCATTAATGCAAACTTACACTAGAGATATCGAAAGTACGTTGGAATAATATCGAATTACTAGAGCACCATAAAATGGGTGGTTTTCCCGACCATTTGTTCCCAGAAAATCATTGAAGACTAATTGGATATAGATGAGACGAGTGCCCAAAGGGAATCCGTTTAGCATGGTTAAAACGAATACGGGCGAAGAGAGGATATTTACCTTTTATAAGCCCGAGTTTACCATAATAAATATTGACTAGGTGCCAAATATGCAGTTCGTATTTTGGGAGTCTTAAATGTGCCTATTGCCAGAGGTTTGTATGTTCTTCATGTATCAGCGACAACAAAATAAAATGCATAAAATGCAATGCACAAAAGAAGCCTTCGTCAAATTTCCTCAAATCGAATATTCGATACATAATGCTGTTTGTCGCGCTTTGGTTTTTCGTCTCAGGTTTGTATCCGTTCCCTTATCTCCTAGCTATTGGAGTCCCACTTGATTTTAGAATCATGCAACCAGTATTAATTGCAACCGGAATCATGATGATACCTTTTGTGTTTATGATGTTTGCCTGGAAGAGGCGGCCACCTACCAGTTGAATATGCACTCATTTGATCAGATATAGCAGGCAAGACATAAATGAACTATGAATAGAATGGGAGATGTGTAGGCTACAGACCCGCTGTCCGCTACTCGTAGTGGAAGGTACTGTGCAAGATTCTTCTATTAACTCCTAGCCGCTATTATTATAATGTACATTTGCGTTTTTTTCCACGTGAAAGCAAGTAGAGAATACCTTACTTTTAACACGGACACCCGGCGGGCTTTTATTAATATTACTCCTTTGGTCAGAAAAATAATTGAAAAAAGCACAATAAAGGAAGGCCTGTGTTTGATTAATGCTATGCATATTACCGCTAGCGTGTTTATTAACGATGACGAGGACGGTTTACACGAAGATTATGATAACTGGTTAGAAAGACTCGCTCCTCATGCGCCAACTGACCAATATCGACATAATGAAACCGGAGAGGACAATGCAGATGCACATCTAAAACGCCAGATCATGGGACGTGAAGTCATTGTCGCCATAACTGACGGAAAAATAGACTTTGGACCGTGGGAACAAATCTTCTATGGAGAGTTTGACGGGAGGAGGAGCAAAAAGGTATTAGTAAAGGTAATCGGTGAGTAAAAACAAACATAACTGGAGCATCTTCCGTATCCTTAAACATCACTTCCCAAACTTCAGCTTGAAACTTATTTACTTGGAGCTTTTTTTTAATTGCCAAAAACGAAAAGACAGATGTATTAACTGATACTCTTAAAATTGTTACACTGAAGATTGCGCTACGTCATCAGTGTTGGTCCGTAACTGCCATTGGATGTACAACTTTTTCAGTTTTGATAACGCGAATACAAGAATTATGACGACCGTTATGGCCATAAAAGCCTGTATGAGAGAAATGATTATTCTATCGTATGGTTCGCCGAAGAAAGTAAATTGAATAGGAGCAACAAAAATTATTAAAAACGAGCAAACAGCCAGAACCATAGCCCATACAAGGGATATAAATAACATAAGAGCGAATAGAGGCAAACTATTGCAGCGCCTGGAAATAATACTGTATAAGTATTGATGCAAAAGATAGCACTGCCGAGAATGAAGCTAACATAAAAATCTGAAGGACTATCTTTCTCTCGGAAAGAGGACCAGCTGTTAGGATGAGCCTTAACAACGTAACTGGAGCACTTTGTTCCGGTGAAGCCGCCAATTTAAAGTCCTGCGTCAATTTCGTCGGGCGAGAAGTAACCTGCCGATGCTCGACAATTCTCTTTACACTTGAAAGGAATAAAAACGAGTTCATTACGGCCGGAAGGAGAGCAATCACTCCTATTATCTCAGAATTACCAGCTATAGCCACCGATCCATAAACCGCCCCGAGCAATAGTGTGCCCGAATCGCCAGGAAATATTTTACTAGGATATCTATGATACCTATAAAATGCGAGTGTTGCAAAAAACATAGGAAGTGCAGCAATTAAAACCGTATTATCACCAAAAATTGCGATACTGGCTAATAGAGGGATACTAGCAATAATAACAAAACCGCTAACAGCACCATTTAGGACATCTATTGAATTAATTGTGTTTCCCACGATGGGTAGAATAATCAATATAAGGGGAATATACAGAAGCGGGATAAAGGCAGTTCCGAAGATAAGATTCAGGTAACTATCATGGGCGCCAAGTCCTATTAGAGGCAATCCAGCAGCAATCAATGCCACAGGCTTAAACCATCCAGGCATCACTCGTTTGTCATCGATATATCCTATCACAAAAGCAATTATGGAGGTGAGTATAATAGCAAGCACTCTCACGTCCCATGTGAAGATGTAGAGTATTGCCTCCGCGGCTCCAATGCCAGCAGCAATTGCAGGACCAGCAGGTCTTGGCACGCTTGGTCTTTCAGGCTTATGAAAATCTTGTACTACCTCTCCTTTAGCTGTCAATAGTTTGATAAGACGAGGTGTTAATATTAAGACGCACAAAAAAGAAACCACTGATACAGTGGTACCATACAATAAAATATCAGTCAGAAAGTCAAAATTTATCATTTCTTTTCATCTTTTGCATTTGAGTGAGTTTAGGGATCTATACTAGTTTTTGGTTTGCAGCTGTTCCTTTATCGATTTTGCAATCCCCGGGCCTATATTAGATATTGCAGATAACTGTGCATCGGCCGCATTTGCAATCTTTTTAGGGTCTGAAAAGCCAGCTGCAAAAAGGGACCGGGCTCTAACTCTACCAATCCCCTTTAGTCTTACTAGAGCCAGTAGTTCCTCCTTAACACCATGTTTGATTCGAAGACGAAGATTTTGGATTTCTGGCAGTAAATCTCTACGTCTGAGTAACTTTGCAATTTCGTATAAAGAGAATGCGAGCCATTCAGCAACTTCAACAATTCTGTGCATATCCCCAGGTTCTATTCCAATTCGGTCGCTCAATACTCTATCAGATGACTCATTTATCCATTTATGGAGGGCCCAGAGGCTTCGTGAATAGTCATATTCTGTTATAGCAAATATCTGTTCGTCCTTATATTGATCAATGTCGCTGAAGAATTCCTCGGTATCCTTTTTTCTCAATCCAAATTTGGGATAGAAGTCAGGACAATTGCTTATTAGATGTAAAAAGCCAAGCGTATGTTTCTGCCTAAGATTATTTTTAACCCTTGAGTCAGTGGGAAGAGAACCGGAATCTTCAGTTGTGAGATCATATGCATTGCCAACGATAGTTGGTTTTTTGTTCTGGCTCTTCCAGTCATTCTCAATAGAGTCTATTGCCTTTCTAAATTCAATTCCAGTTAGTGGATCAATGTACAGCAGAGAAATCTGCTTTCCAAACTCCGTTGAAATATACCTTTCATTCTTGCTTTTTATAAGAGATTCTTTTTCCAGATAGGACATGGCCGAATCGAGCCGGAATTCTATACTTGCCTTACCTTTGATATGAGCGAGTAAAGTACCGGCAAATATATCGTGTATCTGAGATTTCTTTATGCCCGGCATACTGGATATAGTGCTTAAAAGATGGATCCTTATTGAACGGTCATTTGTAAGTTGTGAAGATATAGGTTCTGGGGTGCCTAGAATATAGTGATCGTAAATCTCATCTGAGCCAGCCCTCGAATCAGAAACAATTACCGCTTCCCCAAAGGTGTCATAGCTTGGCCTGCCGGCCCGACCACAGATTTGTTTATACTCTAGGACGCTAATGGGCATATTGCCCCCGTATTCTGAATCATATCTAAATACACTAGCGAGGACTACACGTCTGGCGGGCAAATTTACACCTGCTGCCAAAGTAGGGGTCGCCGTTAGTAGCTTAATAGCACCACTCTTAAAGGACTTTTCAACAATATCTCTTGCAAAGGCTCCGAGACCGGCATGATGAAAACCAACTCCTTTTGAGACTACCCCAGCCAAGACTCTCGTGACTTCTGTGTCGTCTCCCCCTTCTGCAATTTTTGAAGCTACGTCACCGGCTGATTTTCTGGCTGCGCCGTCAAGTCTCCGTGATATAACCGAGGCTGCCTTCTCGGCTAAAGATACAGCGCGCTTTCGAGTTTCACCAAAGATAATTGCTTGTCCGCCTCCGTCGATGCATTCAACTGCAATATCTATTGCTGAATGTGAGAAGCCACCAGACGATGATTTTTCAATTCTTAACTTTCTCCCATCATTAAAACGTAGCACACCCTGTTCATACACGCCTTCTACCAACTTGGTCGGTCGCCAGTCGCTATCAACTCGATCACACCCAAGCCATCTAGCAATTTCATTGGAATTCTCCACAGTCGCGCTAAGGGCCAATAGTTGTGCTTCGGAGTATAATTTGCGTATTTTGGTCAACATCATCTCAAGTGTGGGACCTCTGTCACGTTCACCTAACAAATGTACTTCGTCAGCCACAAACAGTCCGACTTCATGAAGCCACTCCACACGATGTCTTATTAGAGAATCCATTTTTTCATTTGTCAAGACTAGTACGTCTGCTCCCGCCGTACTTCTTCCATCTGAGCTGTAATCACTACTTGCGACTTTAACCTTAATTTTCCTATCAAAAATGTCTAATTCCTCTAAAATACGGAAGTCTTGATATTTTTCCGTAGTTAAGGCGCGCAATGGGGTAAGATAGACAACCTTATAGCCCTTTGTAAGAATGTTGATGGCCGCGATTACTGCAATAAGTGTTTTCCCGCTTGCAGTAGGAGTCGTAATAAGCAAGTTTTTTCGTTCGAGAAGGCCTTTGGCTAATGCCTGGTCTTGAGGAGGGTAAAGAGAATTATAACCTAGGCGTTCTAGCAGGGGCTTGATATGCGGATCGACTAATGCTGATTTTCTGCTCATATTGACGAGACCAAAAACATGACCCCGTTTTCAGCTTATTAATTTATGTAACTGAAGATCTCAAAACTAACTAACCAAAACAGTTGGAAATATAGAATGACTTTCTGATCGCGAACATAAATGCTCTCATATAGGGACACTAATACCAGATACCCCCTGTTGCAAGAGGCTATCTATCTATCTATCTATCTATCTATTTACTGTATACTTTGATTGCCTTGGTGTCTCCCATATATTTTTGCAAAACATCTGGGATCTGCACTGTCCCATTATCGGTTTGATAGTTTTCGATTATGGAGACCATTGTTCTCTCAGTAGCAATAAGAGTACTATTCAGGGTATGAACTAGTTTTGTCTCGTCATTTACATTATCTCTATATCTTATTCTGAGTCTGCGTGCTTGGTAGTCGATACAATTAGAACAAGAAACTATTTCTCTGTAGTTGCTTTGTCCCGGAAACCATGCTTCTATATCGTAAGTTTTGGCCGAAATCTTTCCTAGGTCTCCTGAACAGAGCAAAACCGTACGAAAAGGAAGTCCGAGGTTTTCGTATATTCGCTCTGTTAATTCGAGCATCCTTTCATGCTCTTTCCAAGAATCCTCTGGACGAGAAAAAACGACTTGTTCGACTTTTTCAAACTGATGTACTCTGAATATGCCTTTCATATCCCTGCCATGTGCACCAGCCTCTTTTCGAAAACAAGGGCTTACACATGCATACCGCAGCGGGAGTCTTGGGTTATCTAGAATCTCATCCATATGCATCGAAACCATTGCATGTTCCGATGTTCCTATCATATAGAGATCCTCGCCCTCTACTTTGTAAATTACCTGTTCAAAGTCTCCTAGAATTACAGCACCTTCCATGGCGTCTTTTCTTATCATGTAAGGAGGTTGAACAAGAGTATATCCACTGTTTGATAAGTAATCCAAACCAAATTGTATAAGAGCCAAGTTCATCTTCACAAGGTCATTTTTTAAAAAATAGAATCGTGCACCGGATATTTTGGCGGCCCTTTCGAGGTCAATTAAGTCAAAAGAGGTGGCAATTTCAATATGATCCTTAGGGGCAATTGCTAATTTGGCTGTTTTATTCCCGCGTTCTTTAATAACAACATTTTCTTTTTCGGTACTTCCCACAGGAACAGATTCATGCAAGAGATTAGGTATGGACATCATCAAGTAACGATACTTTTTTAGAACTTGGTCTTGTTCTAGCTCTAGTTCTGTTATTCTATTACTTATGTCCTTCATCTTGCTTATTTCATCATTTGCTGAAGTGGTTGTATCTGCTTCCTTTTTTTTCCGAGCGATAGAATTAGCAAGAATGTTCTTCTCGTGCTTGAGTTCTTGCAGCTGTATTATCAGCTCTCGTCGCCTTTTGTCCAAATTCACTAAGTCCCCCAGAGGAAAATTCACTCCGCGCATCTTTAACATGGTTTCAATCTTACTAGGGTTTTCTTTCAATAACTTGGCGTCAAGCATTATCTATCACTTTTTTCGCGACGGATATGTGCTCAAGCACTTCGTCTACTGTATTCAAGAGTGTATTGATGCCCGCCTTACTAAGAACCTCGAGAACCAAAATATTGCCTTTTGGGAAGATTTTCATGGATAATGCCTTTGGAAAGTTGATATTGTCAGGTATTAATGCCTTCATAACCGCATCAAGCTCCGACTTTTTGAAAAGTCTTAACTCGACACGGATAGATACTTCAGGCGCTTCCGGGGGTAAGCTTTGAGTCCTTACTATTTGATATCTCACCCCTTACATTTGACAGGAAAGTTTCCAGTTTGGATGCAGGAATGGTGCATCCTGCGCGACCGTCAATGCCTCCTCCGCTACCTCCTACCGATTTTGAGCATTCTTTTACCAATATTCCCATGTTAAGCTGCGATTTGCTACCCACACATTTTCTTGCCGAAAAGTTATAGCTATCCCCTCCACTCTCTTGATTTAGGGCCCTCACAAATAGTAGTTTTCCGTATAGCGAAGGTGAACTGGCCAGGAGAGACGAAACAGAGCCCAGAAGTCCTTCCGTTATAAGACCTTCACCATTTACAAATACAGCGCTGACACCATCATCATAAAACCTCCACTTTTCGCTGAAAACAGTAAATATAGACTTGCTCAAACTAGCAAAATAATTTTCGGCTATCTGTTCTGCTTCAGTCAACGTCATACTTCTATCGCCAGCACACAATGCAACTCCCAATCCAGCTTTTCCGGTTCTCCCACATGCGTCAAGTAAATTGGCAAAGTCCCTTGCATCCCTCAAGTGACCAAAATTTTCTTCCCTTGTAAGCCTGTAGCTAAATCCCAATAAATGATCAGCTACTTCGATTGAGCTACTGCTGGAAGATGTAATGATGAATTTCGCTATTGCATCTCTAATTAGGTTTTTCTCCTCTGCGCTGAAATCAGGAAGAACTCTCCATTTACCATTTTCTGTTAATTTGAGTCCTGTATTTTTGATCAGCGAAAAGGCATTTTTCACATTCCAGGTAAGTCCATGAATGTACGGAAATGAAGTACGCGCAATTGATTCGTGCACAGGGATAGTCTCACTGTTGTATAACAAAAGATCAAGCTCTGCATTAATCATATTCAGGGACTGAGCTGTCTTCAGAATTTCAGAGTTGACGCCTGTTAGTGTTTTCTTCTCCCCCACATCCTGTCTGTCTCCTAAGGCGGCAATTACTGCAATAGCGGAGAGATCGGTGTTTCTCTTGTCGAGCATGGTCGCAAGAATATAAGACATGCTACCTGTGCAGATCTCCTGCGCACCGTTAAGTCCATATTCCCACGAGTTTATGATCTGGTTATTGTAGTTCCTTTCCCCAAACTTCTTTTCCAATTCTATGTGATCGATAA
Organism: Nitrososphaeraceae archaeon; assembly: GCA_029240395.1. Taxonomy (GTDB): domain Archaea; phylum Thermoproteota; class Nitrososphaeria; order Nitrososphaerales; family Nitrososphaeraceae; genus TH5893. Next base: position 3,199 of record JAREAJ010000014.1, on the reverse strand, counting down.
TATACCAGTTCTCGTTCAAATATCGCTGCAATGCTTCGAAATCCACGCTGCCCAGACCAAGGAAAATACAGAAATCGTGCGCCTCAGATTTTAATTCCTGAGCTATATCCGGAGTAAGAGTTGATATTGTTCTTAGACAGCACCGACATCCCAACCGTGACAAAGCCATCAAAAGAATGCTGCCAGATGCTATACCATCGGTATCCAGGCGCGTAATAATAGAAATATCATTCCCCGAATCGGTTAAGGAGTTGATTTTTTCACAGAGAGGTTTTAGAGGCTGGTGAAGCGCCTGCCTTCCCATGTTTTATCTTATTCCAGTTGTGCAATCACAGCAGAATACTTCCAGTTACTAGCAAGCTTGCCAGTTCGTTTATAGTATCTTGAGAGTCTGTGGATCTTGGCTTCAATTAGTTCCAATGACCTGACATTTCTACGGTCAGTATTGTGGTTTCTTAGGTGTCGTTGGAGCCCTACTGCTTTTTGTAAAAGACGCTCTAGATCTTCGGGCATATCTTTTTTGATATTATTTTCTGAAAGGATCTGAGTAATTGTCTTGCCAACGATAGGTTTGACCAACGGTATGGCATGTAAGTCTCGCAGGTTAAGGCCTACCTCGCTTGGCGACAAGCCTTCCTTTGTTAATGAAACCACCAAGGAAGAAACCTCGGCGGGCGTCATTTTTATCCATGAGGGAGCGCTCGGTGATGCCGGCCGAGATGAATGTGATTTGCCCCGAGTATGAGCATGAATTCTTGCCATCTCGTGATCTCTAGTGGGGGACTAGATATATATCTTAAAGTTCTGTTCTGGCTCAAGCGATATAATCCAAAAAATACGTGACATAAAAGTTAAATATTCGCTTTCGAAAACAGTTAGTAGTATGGAAAAGCCAAGTATCATGGCTGCATCTGCAATAGTCATTTTAGCGGGCTCTTTACTTATGGTACCATCGATCGCTCAGTTTGCTTCGGCGCAATATGGCGGTGCTGGAGACACCACTCCAGGAAGCATTGAAGAACAATTAGAACTAGCAAAAGAAAAAATTAGCAATGCCCAGCAATCGGGAGCTTATGGCTCAGGTACGCCCATGTTAGGAACCAATATTAGTGAAACTGTATTATTTATCGGTATCCTGGTCGCTATATTTGGGGCAGTAGCAGGAATGTTCTTCTACCGAAGTAGAACCGCAAAAAAAGCAACAGCATAGATAAACATTCTCATTCCTTTTTTATTGTACCCATTCGCAAGACATATCCTGAGAGCTATGAGAAATGCTCCCCAACCTTGTACTAAAGCAACATCAACAAACTGTTATTTTGAGATGGAATTATTACTGATCCAAACACAACCAAAATGTATATATCATAGATTTAATCTGACCTAATGTAATAATGGACGCTATTCTTGGAGCGATGGCAATGGTAATAACTCCGTTCAAAAATCTGATAGCACAAATTGGTCCAGCGTACGACCCACTCTTCTATGACGTCATGGTCTATATTTTCGGGACAATGCTGTTCGCGGTGTTCCTGCTGAGCGTTATAGCCTACTGGTTAAGGAGAAAGGGGCTCGGTGGCGGTTCCGCAAAAGAGAAATGGACACAGGAGCTTGAAAGATACTTCGAACGGGAACAGATTGGTCTAATTCCAGACGAAAAGCATCACTGGTAAAAGCTTCGATTTAGACCAAGCTTTAATATTTCTTTTATTTGTTTTTTTATTTCCCGTCACATAGTTTCTGAATGTGTAATTTATGTAAGAACTTCTATCTCACATTTCAGATTACATTTTAGTGGTTTATCAGAGATCCGTAATTGTTCTATTAAGACTTTAGAGGATGAATATAATCCAGATAAGTAAACAAAAAAAGGGTTGAGTTTCTTACGAACGCAAGTACTTAGTAGCTGTTTTGTTGCTGTTCTTTCTGTTATTGCTTAGATGACTTGCCAAGGTCTTGTGGCAAAAGTTACTCCAAGGCCAGCCCCAATCAGGACGATTTGATATAATACATTGCCCCATGGGACAGGCTTCAGTATAGCCTCACCTGACACTTGAACAGTTTGACCTGGTCCTAATCCTGGGCCTACATTGGCAACATTGAGTTGGGTATGCACATGGTATATCCCTGGTTCAAGCGCCCTTACAGTCAGCTCGTACGGGACAGTTCCTTGAGGAGGAATTTCAAATACGTTGCCTGGAGGATCCCTTGAGATAAATTCCCATCTATTTCCCGCATTAACCGATTCGCTGAAAACGGACAGCCATGCTCTAAGAGGCCTGTTTACCAAGCTCTGTAATGTGCCGGTTACAGTCAGTTCGTCTCCCGTGTTGAGCGTTTGAGCAGTCCAAGTTTCATCTTCAATTCTTATGAATCTGCTTTGGAGTTGCGCCTGAACTCCGTGAGCGTCAGCTTCGGGTATGATTGGCATGTAGGCAGCTATTGCAGAAAGAACCGTTATTGCTGCAAGAGTCGTCACTATCAACTTCTTGCTCTTAACCATATTAAGTTTCTAAACATCGGTAAACTAACAAAGATATATATTTTGCTAATGATCTGAGCCCTCTTATGATATGCTGTTCAGATAATCACTACAGATAATCCCACGGCACCTTGTAATTCCTTTAGGAAATACAATGGCCCAGATACCAGCACTAATTCCAAAAGAAGTGGAAATCCAGAGACTAAAGAAAATATACATAATGGTCATTATGTTGGGTTCAATAGCAGCTTCAGTAGAAGTTGACAACTTTGTAGATGGATCATTACACCAAACAGCAATTAGAGACAGTGCTTTTACTCCAGCTCACTGGTGGTTATATAGCCACTTTGTTGCACTCCCATTAGGTTGGGGATTTGTTGCAATGTATGATAGAAGAGTGCCAATTTTGAGAGGACCAAATAACTCCATGAATACGGGATTGAAGATAACCATCATTGGATATCTTGCAACTATGTTCACCATTGGAGTCAACGAAATGTGGCACTTTTGGTTTGTAGAAGAAATATTTGCAGTCCCTAATCACTGGATGTTTAACATGGGAGTTGTTGTAGCCTTCATGGGGGCTCTTGCATACGTAGTAAGAGTATATGCACGTCTCGTTGAACTAGGCGCAGAAACACCAGCAAAGAACCCATACGTAGCTGAAATGTACAAACTCGCTCTGGAAGGAAAGCTATACAGCAGATCTATCCCATA
>JAREAJ010000013.1 GCA_029240395.1 Nitrososphaeraceae archaeon | reverse complement strand
CCATCATTGGCCATTTTTCTAGGACTACTACACTTGACAGATAATATGATAATAGGGACCGTGGCAGGTTTTACTGCTCATTATGTTCTACTCGCTCTCTCACCACGAACTTCTCAAATTCTCTCGTCCTTATTTGACTAGCCTCTAAATAGCATAGACTGAGTCGGAATAAAGTGCGGACATATCCGATTCTCATTTAGTGAATTTAACATAGGATAGCATTGAAGATGACAAATAGACTCAGAGCATAGCATAGCAATACAATTAAAATCTAGTTGAACTTTATTTTTTCTAATGAGTAAGGTAAGTATGCCGAGCAAGATCTTCGGCACCGTTCTCTCCCACGGGCTAAGAGGTCGAATGCTCACTAAGAACGAACTTCAAACTCTAGCCGAATCTCGTGATCTGGAAGAATTGGTAACTAGGATGAAAAACACTATTTACCTGGATGCATTTGCGAAACTTACTAAACCATACACGGCTGAAAAAGTTGAGGGAGCGCTGCGAGAATATCTTGTGAACACTCATGCGAAATTAGTGAATATTGTTGGAGGAGGAGGCATACTAAACGCGTACTTCGTGAGATATATCATATGGAACCTGAAACTAGTCCTAAAGGGTAAGGCTCTCGGAAAATCTTACGAGGAGTTACTTCCTCGGATAAATCTTCGAGCTGAAGAACTAGTGGGTAGAAGAGACCTCGTGGTTAAGGCCCTTGTTGCCAAAGATCTGGATGAGGCCGTTTCTGCTTTGACTGGAAGCGAATTTTCCGAGGATGCTGCCAAGGCCTCCGCGGCCTATAAGGAGAGGGGAGATCTTCGACTCTTCGACACGTATCTCGATCATGTCTTCTACAAGTCTCTTGATAGAGCAATGGTTGCGGAGTCTCAATCCCCGGATACCAAAAGAGTTGTTTCAACGGATATAGATTCGTATAACGTCCTTGCAGTCCTTCGAGGAAAATACTGGAACCTGAGTGCAGTAGAAATTAGTGACCTTATTGTAGCAACAACTCCCAAAATCACGAGGGATACAATTCAGAAGATGATAAACTATGAGAAGATCTCAGAGGCAATTGGTGAACTCGCTTCGACAGTATACAAGGAAATTATCCCGGTGGCACCCAAGAATGACATCGACGCGATTATGCAACTTGAATCAGGCTTCGAGGCTATTGGTATTAAGAAAACCATAAGCTCCTTCCGAACAATGTTTAGTGTAGCGATAATGCTTTCAGCCCTTAAGCTTCTGTCGCTAGAAATTAGAAATCTCTCCGCCATCACCTCAGGTGTTGAGCAGGGAGTTCCGACGGATGCAATTCTTTCAAATCTCGTAAGACCAGAATAACGTAGATATATTCCTTAAAGGGAGCGTGCTGAAAGGCGCCAGCCTACAAAAGTTCGTAGGAAGCCAATATGAACTTTCAGGTTTGTATTTGGAGCCCTACCCTTTCATTTTACTACCTGCTCAATTTTTGCTGCTAATTTAGTTTTGGTTACAGGAGTTGGACCGATGCGTTCCTTCCATATGAAGTTGCTGTATAGCATCCTAGGTACGATCTTCTTAAATTCTTGACCGTCTCCAATATACCACTTGGGGAACCATTCATACAAATGCAACCTTATCGTCTGGATATAGACAATCAAGCCTTCGATCATCATAATCCCGATATTACCGCCAATCAATACCGCATATCCGCCTCCATGCTCAAAAGAATCATTTACAGTTACTAGCAGGGCCGCGTGCACTAACAACATTATGCCTAATCTGGAATAACTGATTGTGTTTGAAAGCATTTCAATTATTCTCACCATAATGACCTCGACGATTATCCCAACCATACCACCACCTTCCTCCTTGCCATGCTTGCGTGCATGTTCCTCCTCTTTCATTCCACCGAGAATCATTACTATGACGCAACCAATAATCACGAGGGGAGCAGTCTTTGCTACAACTTCGACAGTTACCCATTCGCCGAACAGAAATGTCAGCCATGGCACCGGTTCAGTGTGAGTGACACCTGTCAAGCCAAACATTCCTATTATATCATATCCTGAACCAATTGCTGCGAGTATTATCGCAACTACCGCAAAATACTGCAAGATGGTTGGTATATCCTTAGTAAAAATTATCAGTTTATTCCGCTCCTTAATATCTGCTCTAAGTCTCAAGAAAAATGCCAACAGTATGTGGACTATGCCAATTGCTATTGATATTTCAAGTATTTTTGTTACTTCTTCGAACGTGAGCTCAGATACGCTTAGCGCCCCAATGAGTGGAATTGCATGAACCAGCGGATTCAATATTGCAAAGTTTTCAAAATGAAAGCCAAATATCTCACCTGTTCCCAATCCCCCTATGACAGCAGCGGCCCCACTTGCCGCCAGCAGGGTTCCCCACGTCCGGATTGAGCCATTTCCTCTATTCCTCAGCAATATTCCCAGTCCAAAAAGCAGTATACCATGACCGAAGTCTGCGAACATCAATCCATAGAAAAGAGGCCATACAAAAGCAATGATAGGAGTTGGATCGATTTCATTGTACCGTGGCAATCCTTGCGTTTCAGTTATAACCTCAAATGTGTTGATATACCGCCTATTGGTAAGAAGAGAGGGTAAAATTTCGTGTGTGTCATCCAGGTGACCATTAGCAGCAAGAGCAGGTTGCTCTATTATCGACATGTAATCCTTTGTCAGTTCCTTAAACTTGCCCCGCATGCTATCAGGGATGAAACCTTGAATTATTGCAAAGTGCCTAGTTCCACGGGGCTTCCTGGTAGTTTCCAGAATTTCCTTTGCAGCCTTGGCTGACTCATGTAATGAAAGAGCTTTTGTCGTAATCTGCTGCCTTGACTTTTCTATGCTCTTGTTCACCTGAGCCAACATTGAGTCCAGTTCCTTGATCCTCGTCTGGGCAACCTTATAGGCAGCGGTTGGATTCTGCGGCATACTTGATGGTATAGTTAGCGGGTGTACACCAAAGCTTCGGAGAATCTTAATCACTTTCTCGGAATCTTCAGCCGAGCTCAAAACTACTAGAGCTGTTTTGTTTTCGTTAAGCTTCTGCGTATGAAGATAGATCGGACCCAAACTTTTCACAATTTCTGGTTCATCGGCGGAATTGATAACAAAAATGCCTGCAAAAAAGATCCGAAGGTTCTTAAAAAGTGAAACATCAATATCTAGACTAGCAGCCATTTCAAGCGCTGCTTCTATATTCTTCAACTCTTCGAGTTCTTTTACAAACTTTGCTCGTTGGGCTAGCAGTTTTTTTGGTTCATCTAGAAGTGTATTGCTCTTTTCCTCTAACTCTGCAATAAAGCTCTGAACATCGTCCATTATGTAATTAGTCCTTTCTCTAGGAGCTCCCTTGAACATTGTAGCTATCACTCCGGTTTCAAGCGGTATTTCTAGAGCACGTACAACCTCCTCAATTTCTTGAAACAGTCTCTGTGCTTTCAGCAAAAGATCATCGTAGTAGCTATTTGAATAATCAGAATTATTCTCAAGGGAATGAAACCATTCTAGTTCTGCCAGTTTGCTTACTGCATGTTGCGTTTCGGATCTAGGCAAAACCAAAGAGGTCTTTACTAATCTCGCTAGTCCCATTTAGCAGAGCATTGTCTATATTCAATGTCTTTAAAATCTTGCGTTTCTACAAGTTGCAATCTCAAACCTTGCTACAGGTTATCAATACAATAAAAATAGACCCATTAAATTCTGGATCTGCGGAATAAAAGATAAAATGTTAAGAGATGGCCACTAGCGGACTACCATTCACTTACTTCTGACTACTGACCAAGGATAATGAACATCATGACTATACCATAAATGGCTATTGACTCAACCATACCTACGATAATAAACACCCTAGATTGCATTTTTGGATTGTCGCTTATGGCGGCCAGACCTGCAGCCCCTACGAAGCCGAGACCGATGCCAGCGCCTAACGCCGCAAGACCAAATGCCATTCCAGCCCCGATGAGTTTCGACGAGGCAGCGGCTTCGGAACCCTCGGCTTCCTGGGCGGAGGCAGGAACCACAGCTTGGCTCGCTGCCATCATAATTAGAGAGAAAATAAGGCTAGCGAGAACAATTCTGATATGTGAACTCGCAGATGTTAGGTTCTGTTCGGCTTTCATAAACTTTCGAGATAAAATGCCATATTTAATGATAACTACGATCGTTTAACCTCCTAGCAAGCTTATACCGAAACATCATGGCCCCCATTACCCTGGATATTATGCCCATTGTCTACGCACAATATTGCCTTACCAACCTAGTACAGATTCAATTCGTCCCCTAATACATCGTCCTAGTTTTCTCAGGTGGGTTAAACCTAATCATAAGAGAGGCTCAGTCTGATTTTTTCTTGTCGAGAAGTACCTTTACTTTCTTCAATCTGACAAATTCCTCTCTCTCGCGCTCTTCAAGTGTAGCACGGATAAACGATATCGCGCTGTCATACTGTGGTATTATTACATATTCCAGAGCATTTAGCAATTTTTGAGTCTTTTGTAACTCCTTCGCAAGGCTAAATATGGCATTTTCGTATTCAGCTGCTTTGCAAACCTGAGGTAGCATGTTCTTGATCAGCCTGGCCGCTTTATCTACGGAGGCATTCGTCTCTACAAAGCCGTATGATAAGTCTTGACCACCTCTCTTATTCTTTACTTCTAAAGTGGGAATTTTTACATCTACTACCCTCCTGACGTTTACGTCGACTTCCATTATACTAGGTGTAGAGTCTGCCACCGATTCTAAAGTCGTCGTCCCCAGTGACATGTAAGCATTATATACTGAAGTATAAATCTCCCCTAACGGCGACCAGATATCGCCTCTAGCCTTGTTTGCTTCGTCGATCATCTCATCTATCTTTTTCAGCAAGACTTCTCTTTTATCGTCAAGAATTTTATGCACCATCCTTGCAACTTGTATTGAGCGTCGAATTTTGATTAGCTCTATCTTGGTTGCAATAACTTTCCTTCCAAATGACATGAGTTTACTTGCTTCCTTTGTAATGTTGTCTCAAGTTCTTATCCTTGATCTTAGTTAGTTCACCCTCGGGCAGCGTTGAGAGGACCTCCCATGCTCTACCAAGAGTCTCCTCCAATGTTCTGTTTTCATCGTTGCCCTGTCTCAAAAAATGATCTTCAAACATATCCCCAGCGTCTAGATACTTGAGGTCCACTCCGGTAAGGCCGGCTTTACCTACGATTTCTGCAAGGGCCCTTACTTCCTGTGCTCTAGAGTAAGCGTCGTAAAGCTGGTTTCCAACCTCCATATGGTCCTCTCGCGTTTTCCCTTCGCCCACACCATCTTTCATTAATCTTGAAAGCGACATAAGTACATTGACCGGCGGATATATTCCCTTTCTGAACAGGTCACGGCCCAAGACTATTTGTCCCTCAGTTATATAACCAGTCAAGTCAGGAATAGGATGTGTAATGTCATCAGCTGGCATCGACAGAATAGGCACCTGGGTGACACTTCCATTTTTCCCTTTTACCCTCCCGGCTCGTTCATAATTATTAGCAAGATCAGTATACAAGTAACCTGGATACCCTTTCCTCCCGGGAACTTCTTCTCGGGCTGCGCTAATCTCTCTCAGTGCTTCTGCGTAATTTGTCATATCGGTGAGAATTGCTAATACGTGCATGCCTAGCTCAAAGGCAAGATATTCTGCGACCGTTAATGCCACCCTTGGCGTTATGATTCTCTCAATAGCCGGATCATCGGCTAGATTTAGGAAGAGGACGCTGCGTCTCAGCGCCCCCGATTCTTCCAGACTCCTCTTAAAATACTGCGCATCAGAATATTGTACACCTATCGCCGCAAAGACAACAGCAAAGTCTTCTTTGGTACCCACAACAGCAGCCTGCCGCGCGATCTGCGCTGCTAAAATGTTGTGGGGCATTCCAGAGCCTGAGAAAATTGGAAGCTTTTGTCCTCTGACTAGGGTTAACATTCCGTCAATGACCGAAACTCCTGTTTGGATGAACGAGGTAGGATATTCCCTTCTTTCTGGATTCATGGGTTCTCCGCTCACATCGAGAAATTTGTCAGCCACTGGTACTGGCAGGCCATCATTGGGCCTACCTAACCCGTCGAATACACGGCCCAGAAGCTCCTGAGACACTGGCAATTGCATAGTTTTACCGAGAAACTTTGCCTTGGTCCCTGTAATTGCAAGGCCAGTAGTTCCTTCAAATACCTGAACTACCGCTTTTCCAAAACCAACCTCCAAAACTCTTCCTAACCGTCTCTCCTTGTTAGGAGTCTCGATTTCCACCAATTCGTCAAAGGAGGCTCTGGTTATACCATCTATAATCATAAGTGGGCCTTTAATTTCGGCTACCTTGGTATATTCAATTCCTGCTGCGGTTTCAGACAAGCACCTTTACCTCCTCGCGCTGACCAAGCTTGCTAAACTGGTCGTTCATCTCTTGCTCCATAGTATCCAGCTTTGAGACCTCTTCGTCGGTAACCTCAAACTTGGCTTTAAGGAGAGAAGTTATTATAGGCATGGCCCTAATATCTACTAGCGAGACTCCATCTCTTAGGGCCTTCTGTGAATTCTTATAAAATTGAACCATTAACCTTACTTGCTTCAGCTGTTTCTGCGGGCTACAGTACGTGTCTACTTTGTCAAAAGAATTCTGTTGTAATATTCCGATCTTAATCATACGTGCAACTTCAAGAACTAACTTTTCCTCGTCAGGCAATGCCTCAGGTCCAAGGAGCCTGACTATTTCTTTTAACGTGTCTTCTCGTTGAAGAATATTATATGACTCAGCCCTCAGACCATACCATTCAGCGTTAACATTTTGCTTCCACCATTTTGACACATCTTCAAGATATCCCGAGTACGATTGCATCCAATTTATCGATGGATAATGTCTAGAGTAGGCAAGCCTTGTGTCAAGAGCCCAAAAAGTCTTGATGAATCTGATAGTATGGGTGGTAACAGGTTCGGTGAAATCTGCTCCTGATGGTGACACCGCTCCCACTATAGTAACTGAACCTGATCTTTCAGGTGAGCCCAGTGCTCTGACACGTCCTGCACGTTCATAGAATTCGGCCAGCCTAGAGGCAAGATAGGAAGGATAGCCCTCTTCTGCGGGCATTTCTTCAAGACGTCCAGACATTTCACGCAGAGCTTCTGCCCACCTGCTTGTAGAATCTGCTACGAGAACGACATCAAATCCCATATCGCGATAGTACTCTGCAATAGTAACGCCAGTGTAAATTGAAGCCTCTCTTGCGGCTACTGGCATATTACTAGTATTTGCCACCAGAACAGTTCTTTCCATTAGAGGTCTACCGGATCTTGGGTCTATCAAATGTGGAAATTCAACAAGGACTTCGGTCATCTCATTACCTCGTTCGCCGCAACCAATGTAAACTACGACCTTTGAGTCAGCCCATTTTGCTATCTGATGCAATGTGACAGTTTTTCCGGTTCCAAATCCACCCGGAATGGCACCTGTTCCACCCTTGGCTATAGGAAAATACGTATCGATGATTCTCTGGCCCGTTATAAGAGGGACTGAAGGATCAAATCTTTCAGCATATGGACGAGGCTTTCTGACCGGCCACTTGTGAAACATTTTTAATTCTAGCCTATTTCCATTATTCTCTGTCGTTGCCACTACCTGGCCGATTTCATAAGTGTTTTCCTTTGCCGCGTCAATAATTTTGCCTCTTGGGTGGTCTGGGGGGGCAAGAATACTATGAGTTAAAAGCGGCGTCTCTTCCACAAAACCAAGAACCGAACCTCCTACTATTTCATCTCCGACTTTTACCGCCGGCGAAAATTTGTACTTTTTCTTCATATCGACGGGTGTTGTAGCTACCCCCCGTCCAATGAAGGATCCCGACTTTTGCGCTATTTCATCAAGAGGTCTCTGAATGCCATCGTAAATCTTTCCAATAACTCCAGGACCTAGCAGTACAGATAATGGTTGACCTGTGCCTCTTACTGGCTCACCAGGTCTTAATCCAGATGTCGATTCGTAAACTTGGATAAATGCTATATCACCTGCTAATCGAATTACCTCCCCGATTAACTTTGTGCTACCTACCTCAACTGTTTCATACATCTTGACTGATGACATACCATCGGCCTTTACAGCCGGACCGCTTACCCAGACAATTTTACCCTTGGCTTCCATCGCCTATTTGTCTCCTCTTAATGTCTGGACTATTGCCTTCCTTATTAAAGGTTTGAGGCTTTCTGAGCGCGAATCCAGAGTGCTATCGTACATTAGGGAGCCGTCCGAGGATCTCGCTCTTAAGCCGCCGATGATGGCAATTGGTTTATCTGACAAAGTTAACTTGACTTTTTTAGATTTCTTTGCAATTGCTTCTGACACCAATTTAAAATCTTTCTCATTACACTCAATGATAATTTCATCCGAGTTTATTGCCGTACTACAATCTTCAATCATTTCATTTATCACTGCCTTGTAATCCTTGTCTCTAGACAATTCAGTCAGCCTTTCTCTTGCTTGCTCAAAATAGTCATTGACAGCGCTTTCGATTAGCAAAAGCTCTTCGTTTCTAGAAGCAAGACGTTTCGAACCTAAGATCTGTCTCTTTAGATTCTCTGCCTGTTTTCTCGAACTTTGTATAATCTGATCATATTCCGACCGAAGACCGCTTCTGGACGACTCAAGTTTCGAAAGGGCTTCAGAGTAAGCGGAATCAATCCGAGCTATAAATTCTTCCTGTCGCTGTGTCAAAACCTTATTGACCGTTCTCTCCAACTCGGGACTTTTGCTCATTTAGGATTGTATTGCTCATGCTCTGGGGATTTTAACCTTTTGTTATCATGGTCCCTGATGAGATCAGCTGTAGATTCATTACTTGACTTCTTGATCTTGTTGTTAATCCTTTGCGCCAGCATATGTAGACGACTAATGTGGCTGCCTTCCCAGTAAGCCTTACCACAGTTCGAACACTGGAAAAACTTATTATACGTAGTTAATACGTTTCTGGGCAGTCGTCTCTTAACTTTTGTAGAACTCCTCGGTTCTAGGATTCCATTGCAAAGTGAACATCGAGCAGTTCTAGCATCGAATGATACACAATAAATCTTATTTTTAGTTAGCGCGTAAGCAATATTATCAGTCTCGTCCTGCTTTTCTAGTAATATGCCTTGGACACCGCCCTTTACTACCCGCTTAAACAGTTCTTTATCACGCGTTAGCAATATCCTTTTTTCCTTTAAAGCAGCTTGCAAAACACAGCTGTCCGATGTATCCTTTATATACGCCGTATCATAGCCGAGGATCCTAAGTTTCCGGGCAATGTCTCCCAGCATTGCATCAGCCAAAAACGACGGCAAATAAGGCTCAACCTTGTGCTTCGGATCTACATTCCTCACAGGTGAATGTTCCGCTCTCAAACTGCAAAAGATCAGACCATTCGCCACATTCATCGCAGTAACCCGAAACGTTGCCTATACCTCTACCTATTTCACCTCTTAGAAGAGATGCCTTTTCCGAAATAACATCCACCAGATCGGGCGTAACAGAAATAACGTCTGAGGCCGAGATTATGCCTACTAATTTGCTCTTATAGACCACTCCTAGACGTTTTATATTATGCTTACGAAGCAAACGGGCGGCTTCTGTCACTCCGTCCTCTCCTTCTATTGTATGAAGTTGCTGCATTATTTCTGAAGCCTTGAGCGTGCTTGGTTTGATATCCCTTGCTACTGCGCTTGAGACAATATCCCAGTCAGTAACAACACCAACCGGCGTATCCCTTTCTAGTATTACAATGCTTCCGATTTTGTGTTCCTTCATCTTCGATGCGACATCTACAATAGTATTATCCGGCGAAGCCGAGACGACGGGACTGTTCATTATATCTCTAACGAGAACTCTAGTTGGCATACTAGCATCACGATGACTTTTGGCCGGGCTATTTACCACAGCGCTAGATTGGGACCAAGCCTTTAATTACTTTGCTCGAGGGCTTCACTATCCTTACCACCCAATGTAATTGGCTTTTTACTTGCTTGCTCTCGATGCAGACTTGTAATCTTGCTTTGTCCATTAGGAAGAGTCCTTATAAATTCATCTATGCTGGCTGATCTGATAAATAACGAGAGTGACTCCACTTGCTGAGTGTTATCAGTATCGAGGGAAGACAGAAACTCATTTCTAATTTTCTTTGCTATGTTCATTGGATCTAGCCCTCCTGGCAGCAGATCAGCATAAATCAAAGATTTATTTCTAAGTGCTTGGCTGGGTGCACAACAAAGATAAAGTTCACCCTTCTGTTCTAGAATGCCTATAGCGAGCTGAATTTGAATTCCCTTTATGTAATTCCGCTTACCTTCGATAACAAATGACCCTTTGGGAATAAACTGTCCAGTAGGTGCTCCTTTTTTTACTTGTTCGGCCGTCACCCAATACGCATCCCCGCTAGATAAGGTATCTTTCCAAGCCCTGCTAAAAGATACTGTGGCCTGGCCGACTTCTAATAAGCTTTGACCTATATTTTCAACTGAATTTGGATTCTTAAGGACAAAAAATGGGGAGCCATGTATTTCTGCATGAAAGACAAGATCTTTTTCATCTAGATGCTTCCGGATTATGGCAGAATTAGATGAGGCGTCTCTACCCCCTATTGCCAATAGACCATCGCTTGTAGTAAACCATCGATAACGTTCATACCATTCTTTGCCTCGTATCTGTTGAACTTTTGCCGCTTTAGCCTCAATCAAGCCTGCTTCGCTTTTGAGTTTTTTAATACGTTCCATTAGCTTTGCCTTAGATTGTTCAATTGATGATAATCCTCTTTCCATATCTTTTGCTCGTTCAAACAACATAGATGACATCTTGGCAGGATTTTGCTGCAGCTGAATATTTTCGCCTGCGACTTCTAAGTATTGGATGCCCTTGGAGCTGAAAACTTTTACGGATTTTTCTTCGATTAATTTTAAGAAGGAATTGGAGGTCATTGGATCTGGGCCTTCATAAGGTATTGACATTAGCTCTCGAGCAACCTCTCTAATGGTAAGAGCTTTTGAAGTCACCATTTCCATTGCCTTATCTTGTTCAACAATGTCGTGAAAAAGCGCAGTGACTCTTGCGTCGATATGTTCTGTTTTTAACTTGTTCCCCAGGTTTATTAGCTTATGGCTAAGTACCTGGTCTACCGCCTCCATATATTCTGGAACTTGCCTGTTGTGACTAGAGCCAGTTACGGCGTCAATCGGTAAGGGAATGGCCTCCGTGGGATCTCCATTTTCATCTAATATAATAGTTGGACGATGTTTGGAGCTCGTGGTTATTTCTTCGACAATGAATCTGGTATTTGCATGGATCTTTTCGATATCTTGAGCTGTCAAATCCCCCACGGTTTTCGCATTAAGGTTTGACCTAGCGATAATTTCCTCGACAAACTTTCTTGGCAGAGATGTGATTCTACCAACCCACTTGACAATCGGGAGCTTTAATAGTTCAATGTTGTTCCTTGAATTGGCAAATTCATCAATCGACAAACTTAACACATCTGTTCCCCTGCTTGGCGGGGGCTTGTAAGAGGCTCCAACCCTTAGGATTCGGTGCTTAACCTCAATTGGTCTGAGAACGGCCAAAATACTCATATTTTTGTCGCATAGAATCATGTTCCCATCTCCGAATAACTCAATAACAAGTATTCTCAGACCTTGTGTCGGTTGTCTAAAATAGAAGAAAACCAACCTCTCGCTTCCCGGTTGGATTATTGTCTCTATTTTAGACCTTTCTAGGTTTGACTTTACTATTTCCCCAAGATCATTATGCTCAATTGGCTTAAATTTCAGTCTCGTAGTCCAGATACCCATGGTTGAAACCATAAGCATGATGTCTGGATTAGTTGTATGGTGAAGTTTGAAGAGGAAGGAGCTTTTAGTTATAGGGGTTATAGCGCTGACGTAGTATCCTGAAGTAACCTCTGCTTTGATCTTGTTTATAAGAAAACTTAGTTCGACGCCTGAAAGCTCCACGAGATTGATAAGAAAAACCACTAATATTAACCTCAACTACAAATCTTAGTTTGACCGTAAGGAATTAAACAGGGCGAATGACTCTGAAGCGTATCTAATTGGAAACACTCGACAGAGTTTTTTACGTCAGGGCATTTGCCGGTTTAATAGCTGGAGTAATCGTTGGCATGTCTATAGGACCAGGTACCAACCAATCCACAGCTGTAGGAGTTGCTCTTGTTATTTCAATAATCTTCTACATAATTTCATATGCAGCAGCAAAAAGAATTTCTGGAAACATACCAAAAAAAGAGCGAAGAAAGGTGGCAACTAACGGAATCTTTCCGTTCATATTTTTGTTGCTGATGTTTATGATAGTTACCTACACAATCTTACATCAGAATATCGCAAGTTAAATACGGATAGAAGGTACCTGCATCCGTTGTTATGGGACTATCGAACACCTGGTATTCCGGATGACCTTTTCGAAACGGATCCAGATGTTCCAATAACTAAGGAGGAAGTACGCGCAATTGTGCTTGGGAAGTTGAGACTTAAGGAAGGTTATTCAGCCATAGATATAGGCTGTGGCAGTGGAAGCATAACAGTCGAACTCTGTTTGCAGACAAGGAGCAATAACATATATGCTATCGATTTTAGCAAGAAGGCTATTGACTTGACAATCAAGAACCTTCACAAGTTTGAGGTAAAGGCAAAAACGATAACGGCTATGGCGGAAGACGTATTACCAACTCTCCCAACCGTTGAGGCCATCATGATCGGAGGCTCATGGGGCAATATCAATCGTATACTGAACATGGCCACTGACAAGCTAGCCAAAGGTGGTCGAATCGTAATCGATACAATCCTTATAGAAACCACATACAAAACAATTAGTGCACTCAAAAGATCCAGACTAGGCGGAATTGACATAACTCAAATAACCCTAGCCAAAAGTCGTCAGGTAAGTACGGGAACAATGATGCTTGCAAGGAATACTGTTACGGTGATTTCTGCGACCAAGCCTTAACGGTGTTTCTCTTAAGACAGATACTTTGATTTAAATAATCGAATATTGAGTCATCCAAAATGGAAGTTGTATGCATAGGATGCGGTCCAGGCGATCCTGATCTTGTTACAGTCAAGGCCACAGTCTTCTTGAAAAATGCTGATATCGTCTTTGCTCCGACCGCACGCGAAGGAAGGCCTAGTATAGCCTTATCCATTGTTCAGAAATATTTGAGCAAATCTGTTGAAATTATCGACCTAATCTTTCCCATGGTCAAAGATAAAGAACATACGGAAAAATACTGGAAAAAAAATGCAGACCAGATAGTAGGAGCGGTCAAAAGCGGCAAGAAGGTGGTGTATCTAACGGTTGGTGATCCATCATTATACAGCACTTGGATATATATTCAAAGAGAAATAGCTTCCCATCACCCGGGGATCAGCTTCAAAATTGTTCCTGGAATCCCGTCCATATTTGCTTTTGCTGCTCAAGCCAAGATAGGTCTAGCTGAAGGAGACGAAACTCTTGGCATAATCCCTGCATGTTATGACCTCGACAAAATAAAACGTACCGCATCGTCCTGCGACACGCTTGTTTTCCTTAAAGATGGCAGGTATTTTGGGGATATTGTCAACATGCTTGGAGATGCAGGGTTCTTAGATGAATCCATAATAACTATAGCACAAGATGTTTCGGCAGGAGAAGAAGTACTGAAGCAACATAGTCTGAAAGAATTGCGCCACAGTAGGCAGACGACTGAAAAATATTTCTCACTAATGGTGGCAAAAAGACAAAATGACAGATAATAATACAATATACTTTGTGGGTTGCGGTCCAGGCGACCCAGAACTAGTTACGCTAAAGGCAATGAACCTAATACATGATGCCGACGTCATTATATATTCTGGCTCTCTCATAAATCCAAGGATATTAGAATATGCCAAGAAGGATGCCATCTTAGTCGATGCCTCGCTTATCGATAGGCAGGAAATAGGCCGAATATTATCGGATTCTACCAAAAAAGGCAAGCTTTCGATTCGTTTGCACGACGGTGATCCTGGAATCTTTAGCACAATTAGAGAGCAAATTGATAAATTAGAAGAGGGTGGTCTCAGATGTAAGGTCGTGCCGGGTGTCACTTCACTATTGGCAGCCGCAGCAGAAATGAATTTGGAGCTCACTTTACCTGGGATTACGCAAACGTTAATCATTACACGAGCTGAACTACGAACTCCGGTGCCTGCTAGAGAGAAGATTTCTGATCTTGCGAAGCACCGCGGTACTCTCGTATTTTATCTTAGCGTTCACTTGGTAGAAGGTATTACAAAGGAATTACTCGAAGGTGATGCCTATACCAAAGACACTCCAGTTGCGGTAGTTTATAGAGCGGGTTGGGAAAATCAAATAATAATTAAGGGAACTTTAGAGAACATCACAAGAAAAGTGAAGCAGGCTAGGATTATCAAGACTGCATTGATCATCGTAGGTGACGTGCTAGCACCAAAGGAGTACGAATATTCTAAGGTTTACGACGCGGCATTTACCCATGGCTTTAGGAGGGGGGATTGACATGATAGAACGGCTCTGAGGTGATGATATCGACAAGTATTGTAATCGATCTTCTTACGGTGGTATAATATATTTAGAACCTATTAATAACAATTCGAAGACCGCGAAAGCTTTCCGTTGCCGCTAAAGCCTCTTCTATATTATGCAGTGGATAGTAGTGACTAATCATCTCAGAAAGATCTAGTCGATTCTGAGAGATTAGGTTGATCGCCTCTCGCATCGAATCTGGTGTAGCGCTAAAATTGCCTATAAGTGATATTTGGTTATAGTGAAGTAAGTTGGCCTGCAGTGAAAGCGAGGTGCCTTTTGGCATGCCCGCAAACAGGCTAATCTTTGCATTCTTGCTAGCTACTTTTGTGGCCAGGGTCAAAGCGCTAGGATCGCTAGCAACAACTATCACTATATCAGCACCTATCCCATTAGTGAGATCCGAGACTACCTTCGCAGTTGAATCTGGATTCATGTTTGCTTCGACCACAGCATCGGCTCCCATGGACTTGGCTGTTTTCATCCGTGAATCGACCCTTCCAACGACAATTGATCTGACTCCTATTAAGCCCAAAAGCCTTAAGTGGATTAAACCGAT
>JAREAJ010000064.1 GCA_029240395.1 Nitrososphaeraceae archaeon | reverse complement strand
TCCTTCTTACTTTGGCGATCTTTGCTGGAACGACGCACATAACAACCGTGCTTGGATATCGAGCTTTTCCGCCTGGAATGTAGCAGCCCACGCTCTGAATAGGTTTGACATACCTGCGGGTAATTATCCCATCAGATGCAGTCTCGATTTCCCTAAATAGCTTTTTGAGTAATGAGGTTTCAGTTTTTCTTAACCTGTCCCTCATAAGTTTGATTGATCTAATTTGTTGACTGCTAACCTTTGTATAGGCTTCTTCTATCTCCTTTCTTGTGACCGTTGGAGACCTTAGTTGAACTCCGTCTAGCTTCCTTGTGTAATCAGAAACTGCATCATCCCCGCGCTTCGCCACATTATCTACAATTCGTTGCGCTTTTTGAAATACCTGGTTTGAAGTCATAGTGTTAGCGGCACGGATACGGATCTTTGCAGCTTCTGATTTAGCGTCTTTAATAATAAAAGACTTCATCAAGATATTGGTTCATCACTATAATTGTCGAGGTTTATCTCATCTAGGGGCAAAATCTGTCTGGGATCCATTACAACCAATCCTTGCGCTAGTTTACGCATAATTGGGACTATTTGGATAAATTCGTTCTTGTCTATTATTGTGTTAACTCCGTACCATCCCTCTTCACTCAACGTGCTAATAGTAGGTTTCTTCAGGGCAGGCATACTTGCCAGTAAACGGTCTAGATTCTCCTTTTTCACGTTTACAAAAATGTGAAGTTTTTTGCGGCCTTCCACTACTCCCTTTAACAGAGCAACCATGTCAGCGATTTTTTCCCTTTTCTTAGCATCCTTCAGTGAGGACTTATTTGCAACCAGTACAGCAGTAGACTCCATTACTGTATCGATTATTTTTAATTTATTTTGAACTAATGTGGTACCTGTTTCGGTAATATCAAAAATCGCATCCACATCCTCAGGGGGCTTTGCCTCCGTAGCCCCGAACGAGAGAAATATCTGCACATTCCTGTTTTCACCTACTCGTAACCATGGAGTAATAATCATGGGAGAGATGTCTCCAAAATATTTTCTATACGCTGAATTATTTCTAATATGAGACGAAGTTGTTGTCAGATATTCCGTAGAAATCCTAAGTGTCTTTTTTTTATTGGCAAATTCTCTGATCAATTCAGTAAGGTTATTCGATTCAAGGTGTTCAGGTATAGCAAATACTTGCTTTACTCTTCCGTATTCCAAATCAAGCAAGGTCCTTATGTCAGCGTTTGCTTCTCTAATCCAGTCTTTGCCAGTAATCCCGATGTCATAGAAACCCTCTTGGACGTACGTTGGAATTTCCTGAGGTCTTAGAACCTTAACCTCTATTTCCGGATCACTTAGACGAATCCGATAAGTTCGACCACTTCCTACGATACTCTGCCACGCCTCTTCTAGGATTTTGAATGTAGCAGTCTCAATACTACCTTTAGGAACAGCAAATTTTACGGTTGGCATAACAAATTATCAGAGGAAATTCTATGATTTGATATATATTTAGTTGTTATTGTTGCTAATCAATTAGCGTCCTTCGATGCACGATATTATGCGCTATATTGACTGTCATCTCTCTTTGTGTCTTATTGAGAAGAGAATTTCTTTCGCCCTCCTCGGGGTTACGTCGTTCTCGTCATAGATTTTCTCTGCTACAATATCAATTTCGCTGTTCTGGGCTCCTGCCATAGTTGCTATATTTTTAGCATGTAATTTCATATGACCTCTCTGAATACCTTCCGCGGCCAAGGCTCTAAGTGCGGCCATATTCTGTGCCAGTCCCACTGCACACAGTATCGTTGCGAGCTCTTTCGCAGTCTTAACCCCCAAAATCTTCAATCCTACCATAGCTGTCGGGTGAACTGAAGCAGAGCCACCTACAATCCCAACAGCAAGTGGTAATTCAAGTTCACCTACTAGATCACCTGACCTAGTCTTGTACCAGTTCGAGAGCGATCTATATTTACCATCCCTCGCAGCGTATGCGTGTGCTGCTGCTTCAATTGCTCGAAAATCCTGTCCTGTGGCCAAAGCCACTGCATCTATACCATTCATAATGCCTTTATTATGAGTCACCGCTCGGTATACATCAGAATATGCGAAGGAATATGCATAGAGAATATTTTCTACAACATCTATTCCTCCAATATCACTCTTGGAAAAAATTGCTCGGCATTTTACCATGCGCCTTGTTGCATAATTTGAGAGAATCCTTAAAATCGCCCTGCCTCCCGTCAGCTCTTCTATTCTTGAAGATACAGACTCACACATTGTGTTAATTGTGTTTGCACCCATTGCGTCCTTCGTATCAACCAGTAACTCTAAAACTAGCATTTTTCCCATTTTTAGTGGGCTTGTGTCGAACACGTCCTTTATCTGTAGATTCTTGGCCTTGATTGAGGTACTCTTTGAGTTAGCAATCCTCAGTATCTCTGACTTGTGAGCACTGATTCTTCTCCGGGCTGTGGCTAAAGATACAGGTAATGAAACAAGTTGCACCTGGCCGATCATTAGTGCTTCACGACATTCAGCCTTGAAGCCTCCATTTACGTTTGCAATCTTGGCTGCTTTGCTTGCTGCTGCAATTACCGAAGGTTCCTCTATCGCCATCGGTACAACGTATTTCTTATTGTTAATTACAAAGTTTGTTGCTATACCTAGTGGAAGAGATAAAACCCCGATTGCATTTTCTATCATTCTATTAGCGTTAACGAAAGTTAATGAAGATGGATTTCGTAACAAGGCTATATCATTTGCTGATAAATTGGTTTTCTCTTGCAAGTACATTAAGCGCTCATCTAGGTTCATTTTATAGAACTTCTCCTTGTTTTGTTTCTTTTTGTTAGCTAGTTTCATGAAATATCAAGCTCATCGCAATCGCAATAACTGACTCTGACCGTCCTAGCTTATGTAGCTGTTGCCTCTTCGATTACAATCAGACGCTTCGTGTGGCCACCGATGTCAATGTCAATATAGGCGGGGAAAAAAAAGACGGAAACACTAGCACTTCCTGAATTTGGCAGAATACGAGGTTTTAACATCGATTAGCCAAGTTGAAGATCCGGTGATGGTAACTATACTCATGGTCATATGCAGCAATATGTAACTGTTCACCTGTCTGCTACTATTGTAACTGATACTTGGTTATCCTCGACCATGGCAAGACCATCTTTCTTATCCGAATTCCACATCAGGAGATCGGTCCATTCAGTTACTTTGTCTGCTCTATTCGTAAATGGATTTTTTCCACTCATTTCTTCGGCCAAATTTAGGTGGTATAGCGATTCCGCTGAGTTCAAGTCGCCTATTTTAATAGGATTTATTGCTACAGCATGCTCAACCTTGTTATTATTGTCCAGTTCTAATGCTACGAGCTTTACAGAGGATTGCCTATTTCCCGATTCTCGAGGCAGGTCAAGCGCAACATGACCGTCTATCACGTGGAAAGGTCGTGCATCAGCAAGAACTCTCATGCCATAAGCGGAGAAGAATGACTTGCCTTGCTTTATTATTTCGGTGTCAACCCATTCACATGGGCACCTTAACTTTGCACCGGGGAATTCAGCCATTACGAACGTAGCCGTCCAACCGTTATCGTCTCCCACCTGAATATCCTCTGCTCTATTCGTATTGTACAGCCACAGGTTTGTCCATTCAGTTACTTTGTCTGCCCTATTCGTAAATGGATTTTTTCCACTCATCTTATCGTCTAAATCTACATGATATAACGATTGACCTGTCCTTATGCTACCTATTTTTTGAGGATTAATGAGGATGGCATGTTCAACTCCATTACTTGATGTCTCAGCGGCTATTAGCTTGATATCTGCTGTTGGTAAATTAAGCAGAACATGACCTCCGATCATCACATATGGACCTACGTTAGCTATGGGTACTATTTCGCCTTTTTCAAAGATTCCTTTGTCAAATTTTATTGCTTCAATATCTATTGCAATGGGAGTGGTTTCCCTATATTCGACGATTGAGCTTGGGGTAGTGTCGGTCCTCTCCTTGTCGTTGTTTGTTATGACGCAGGTTCTTATTTCCCCAGGAGGAATACCTCTTGAGCTTCTACACTCATCAAAATCGGAATCGTACCGCGAAGAGGTAGTCTCAGTTACCCTGTATGGAGTGTTTGCTGTTATCTCAACATTTGTTCCTGAGTTCGACCTTCCCGGGAAGCTCTCTGGGCTTGGAGATAACTCAGATGGACCTGTGACGCTGATCTGGAAATCGCTTGGGCGTAGCGTGCCACCATCATCATTGATTACTCGTTTTATGACCCTTAAAGTCGCAGATTCGTCATCATTTGTTATGGTACACGTTCTAGTCTGACCTTCCGGAATTCCGGAATTACTATTGCATTCGGTTGAATAGTCTACATCGTAACCTTCTCTTGTTATCTCTGACACCTGGTATGCAGAGTCGGCATTTACAGGTATTAAAGTCCCCGGTGTATCTTGAGCGATAAATGGGCTGGTAATAGGAGGGCTGGGACCAGGACCTGTGATGCTAATTCTGAAGTCACTAGGCAGCAATGTGCCCCCGTTATCGTTGATTACATTTTTGACGACAATCAAAGTTGCAGTATTTGGAGCTGGTGTTGGCGTGGGAGACGGAGTCGGACAAGATGTTTGAATTACAATTTGAT
Source organism: Nitrososphaeraceae archaeon (assembly GCA_029240395.1). Classification (GTDB taxonomy): domain Archaea; phylum Thermoproteota; class Nitrososphaeria; order Nitrososphaerales; family Nitrososphaeraceae; genus TH5893. Next base: position 431 of record JAREAJ010000064.1, on the reverse strand, counting down.
TTATGACTTGAACAATATTGTTTCCCTGGGCTGTTTGCTGTGCGATTTGGTTTATATCTTGATTGGCACACTGGTCGTTACCCGATCCAATCTGTTGGGCTAGCTGTGTTATTGACTGGGAAACAGAGCCGGTTGGATTTGCCGCTATCTGCTGAGCAATTTGGTTTATAGCTTGATTGACATTTGTACTTGCGCCTCCGACGTTGATTATCTGTATAGCAATTTGTTGAATTGTCTGTTGTAGTGTTGACTGAGATGTGCCTGTTTGCTGTGCTATTTGTTGTGCCACCTGAGTAATCTGCTGATTGACGTTTGCAGGGATAACTGCAGAAGGTGTTGGAGATGGTGTTGGAGATGGTGTTGGAGATGGTGTTGGAGATGGTGTTGGAGATGGTGTTGGAGATGGTGTTGGAGATGGTGTTGGAGATGGT
>JAREAJ010000063.1 GCA_029240395.1 Nitrososphaeraceae archaeon | reverse complement strand
GAAGAATACCTTGCTGAATATCTAAATGGTCAATTAATGACTAAAGGTGACACGATCCCTCTCAATGTTATGGGACAGAGGGTGGACTTGGTAGTAATTTCTACCAATCCTTCTGGTCCGGTAATAGTAAATGAATCCACCAAAGTTACAGTCTCCGAGGAAAGTGCAAAAGCAGTGCAGGTATCAAAAGAAGGTGGAGTTCCATCAATTACGTATGAGGATATTGGAGGATTAGGCAATGCTGTTGGTAGAGTAAGGGAGATGATAGAACTACCGCTAAGACATCCAGAATTGTTCAAAAGATTAGGAGTTGAAGCACCAAAAGGTGTATTACTTCACGGTCCTCCTGGAACAGGAAAAACACTGCTAGCAAAAGCTGTGGCTAATGAAACAAATGCCAACTTTTATACAATAGGTGGTCCTGAAATTATGAGCAAATACTACGGAGAGTCTGAGGAAAAATTAAGAAGTGTTTTTGAACAGGCTGAAAAAAACGCCCCATCAATAATCTTTATTGACGAAATTGATTCCATTGCTCCGAAACGAGAAGAGGTATCCGGAGAAGTAGAAAGGAGAATAGTTGCTCAACTACTTTCGTTAATGGATGGCATGTCCTCAAGGGGAAAAGTCGTTGTAATAGGCGCTACAAATAGGGTGAATGCTATCGACCCTGCACTGCGTCGTCCGGGGAGGTTTGATAGGGAAATTGAAATTGGCGTGCCAGATAGGAATGGACGACTAGAAATATTGCAAATACATACAAGAGGAATGCCGCTTGCAAAAGACGTTAACCTTGAGAAGCTCGCCGATATTTCACATGGTTTTGTAGGAGCTGACTTACAATCACTGTCAAAAGAAGCTGGAATAGGGGCACTAAGAAAAATACTTCCGGAAATAGATTTATCATCTGAGAGCATTCCGGTCGAGACCCTGAGGAAAATTATCGTCACAATGCAAGACTTTATGGATGTAGTAAAAGAAATGGAGCCTTCTGCTATGAGAGAGGTTTTCGTCGAGGTTCCAGATGTTCAATGGGAAGACATCGGCGGTCTTTCTTCAATAAAGCAAGAACTTCAAGAAGCAGTAGAATGGCCACTCAAATACCAAGGCGTATTTACATATGCTGATGCTGTTCCTCCAAAAGGTATCCTACTTTATGGTCCTCCAGGAACAGGTAAAACTCTGATTGCAAAGGCTGCTGCAAATGAAAGCGAGGCTAATTTTATTAGTATTAAAGGTCCTGAGCTCCTCTCAAAATGGGTTGGTGAATCAGAAAAGGGAGTAAGGGAAGTATTCAGAAAAGCTAGACAAGCAGCTCCATGCATAATCTTCTTTGATGAAGTGGATGCAATTGCCCCTAGAAGGGGAGGAAGTTTTGGCGGAGATTCACATGTAACTGAAAGGCTTATCAGTCAACTGTTAACAGAGCTTGATGGGCTTGAAATACTAACAAACGTAGTAGTTATTGCTGCTACAAATAGGCCCGATATCATTGACCCTGCATTGCTTAGGCCGGGCAGGTTTGATAGATTGTTGTATGTCCCACCTCCCGATAGGGATTCGAGATTACAAATAATAAAAATTCATACGAAGAAAAAACCCTTAGCGGACGATGTCGACACTACTCAGCTGGCAGGCGCCACAGAAGGATATACAGGCGCAGATATAGCATCGCTGTCGTCAGCAGCTGTTATGCTTGCCCTACGCGAACATGTATCAAAGTACGAGGACCCAAAGGAAGCGGACAGTCATATACAGGAATTGAAAATCCAAATGAAGCACTTCGAAGAAGCTATGAAAAAGATCAGGCCTCTGTCTACGCAGGAGTTGTCGATGTACAAGAGAATTGCAGAACATTTTGGCAAACCTGATTTCAAAGAAGGGGTACCAAGGAGAGAAATATCCGAGCCAGGCCTTGCATGAAATCAGTTTGTATAGAGCCGACTAGTGAGCTAATATAGATCGTCCATATTTGAATTAAACATCCTCGTCCTAACCATAGAGACGCCATTAATGTGTATCTTCCCTACTAGCAAATGCAGTCCATAGCTTCCTGGTTTGCCACGTTCTACTTCGTGAATCTTGCCTTTTCTTTAGCTACCTCTTTCGAATCGATTTTCTGAAATATGGGTCGAATACTGGCGATAGAATGGCCGGACTTAATATTTAGTTTTGATGCATGGGTCCATTTTAGATAATGCACGTCTGACGACACTTCCATCCCCAGCTGACTCCAAATTTTCTCTGAAGAAAACGGTATAAATGGTTCTAACAATATAGCAAGGCTAGCCACAGCATTGACGGAGATAAAAAGAGTTGTCGCAGTTGCATCCGGAGACCCAGCACTCGCAGTAATTTCCTTGTTTTTCCATGGCTGCTTCTTTTGAAAGTATTGGTTGAAAAACCTTGAAAACTCTAATATTCGCTTCAGACCCTTGTCTGCTTCATTTTTCAGTAAGAATTCCCCGGCTTGGTGTGAAATATTTTCTATTTCTTCGATCCCCTCTTTATCAATAGAATCATACTGCCCGGGCAGAGGAACTTTCCCATTATACGCTCTAGAGATAAATGAAAGAGATCTGTTGACGAAGTTGCCGATATTGTCAATCAGGTCGTTGTTTACTCTATCCGCAAAGTCATTCCAGTCAAAATTGGTGTCTGCCTGAGAATTAGGAGTTACAAGAGCAAGATAAAACCTTAAGTAATCAGGATTATTTCTCGCTAAGAAATCACTCAGACCAATATACCAATTCCTACTCTTGGAAATCTTTTTGTTATAGAGGAGCAGATGACCTCTGGTAGGCATAAAGTCTGGAAGCTTATACCTACGTTTTATTCCCATTCTAACGGCGGGGAGGAAAAGGAAATGGTGATACACAATATCTTTTCCTATAAAATGATATATCACAGATTCATTCCATACCCTTTGGCATTCTTCTGTTGTAGCGTTATGTCGTTGCTTCATAAATGTCGCGAAACTGGAGATATAGCATAAATGGTTATCAAACCATCCATAGAATACTTTACCGTCTGCATCGGGCAAAGGAATAGGTATTCCCCAAGAAAGATCCCTTGTGATGTCCCAGTCTTGCAGACCTTTGTCTATCCAGTTCAACACGTATCTTTTCACCTCGCCTTCTAGATTGTTATTGTTTTGCAGCCAATCTCTTAGCTCTACCGAAAATGAAGATAGTCTAAAAAAATAATGCAAACTATTTCTCTTAACGGGCGGCCTCTCGCATATACTACACTTAGGGTCGAGTATTTCGTTTGGTATACTGCCACATTTCTCGCAGAGATCTGAATATTGATTCTCTGCGCCACAAACGGGACAACGTCCTTTTACATACCTATCCGGTAAAAACTTCTGGTCATATTCACAGTAAAACTGTGTTACATTCTTATTATAAATAAGCCCCTCTTTGTGAAGCTCGCGAAAAACATACTGGACAAATTCAACGTTTTCTACTGAGCTTGTTTTTGAAAAAAAATCAAATGAAATTCCAATGGACTTGAAATCTTGAAAGTCCTTCTTATTCCAATAATCAACATAAGCAGAAGGACTTTTGTTTTCTTGTTCTGCTTTGACTAAGACTGGAGTTCCATAATCGTCCGTACCACATACATAGCAAACATCCTTTCCGGCAAGTCTGCTATACCTTGCAAAAATGTCGGCGGGCAAATATGTCGATGCGATATGCCCTAAGTGGATTTCGCCATTTGCGTAGGGCAAAGCAGCTGTAATTATGATATTATCCTTGTTGGTAGAGTGTTGTATACTCTCTTCGTTAAAAGTTCGACTGGTACTATCAGTTCTGTTCTGAAACGACAAACTAGTTCTAATACCTTATTCAGGCTATTAAATTTCTTATAATATATGAAATTACCGCCCAGATTATAGTTATGAGAACATAGACAGTTAGAACCGGCCTTAAACTATCTTGTCATCTCACAGTTAGGATGGATTGGGCACGCAACGAGAAGGGAAATTCTAATAACGCCGCGACACATGATAAGCATGATAGAATGAAAATGGTTAAATTTCTATCCTTTCAATATTTTGTTGTATTATTCATATTATTTCTAGTATTGACACAATTTATATCTCAGCCAATGCAAAAGAGAATCACACCTGCACAAGGTTCCTCTTCAAAAGCGACAACTAGTCAGGATAGCGATAAAGATAGTGTCAATCTAGATGAATTTTCGATATATGAAAATCCTGATTTGGGATTTGAAATAAAATACCCCAGTAATTTTCACATAGCTGAGGTCACCAGTTCTCCTGAGTCCAAAATCATCACTTTTAGGTTGATTCCTATTGCTCCTGCAACAGGGGCTTTTCTATCAATAAATGCTACTAAATCGGAGTCTGGAATGGATTTTGATGAACTTATAGAGACGATGTCAGACGCTCTTAAACCAGAAACGGGGGTTCACACTTTGGAAAGCGGACCAGCTAGTATTTCAGGAATTACAGTGTACAAAATAGTTCAGAGGTATGAGAATAGCCCTTATGGTAGAGATGCAACAGCTGTATTCATTGGCACTGTACGGGATAAGACGAGTTATATCCTGAGTTCATTGTCAGCTGATGAGAACGTACTACAGCAAATGATAAATTCTTTAGAATTTACAAAATAGGCTCTCTTGGTCTGAGGCCGACTGAAGAGTTTCTCTACAGTTTAGTAATCAAATTAATGGAGATTCATGACTCGGAGGAAATCTTGAGATTGGTCAGCTTATCTTACCACCCTTAATGTCGTCATCAGGAGTAGGTTAGTTAGGTCATTTTTAGTTGGCACAATTGAGATTTCTATGATCTAGTCGCAGGGATATAGATCCTTGGACCTACAAAACTGCAGCAATAAGGCTGAGTTTGAACATCGACTGTTCTAATCCATACTATAAGAAATAGCTACTTTTATATTCAAGCACGAGATTTACCTTCTATTGGTAACAACACAAGCATATTGTGTAAAATGTAAATCTAAAAGAGATATGAAGAACGAGAAGCAGGTAACAATGAAAAACGGAAGGCGAGCTATATCTGGAACATGCTCAGTCTGTGGTACTAAGATGTTCAGGATAGGTGGTGGTGGTAGTATT
>JAREAJ010000062.1 GCA_029240395.1 Nitrososphaeraceae archaeon | reverse complement strand
TGGAACCCTTAGGGGAATTATTTTTCAGCGATTATGTTTTAGACCTCTATATATATTTAGGAACCTTAAAGCTCGTGCTTGTCAGCCCAATTTATACAGTGAGTCCTGGTGTTTCTATTCAAGATTAGGAATTAATATCTCAAAGTCTGGCGAAGAATCCATTTCCTCCCAGTCTAGCATATTTTCCTTAGGAATTACTTCTGAGAGGGGATCATAATTGTCGAATCTCGTCTTTTCGTGAACAGCAGCAAGCAAATGTGCCTTGAGCGCCTGAGAATTTGGCATTGTGATAGATACGTCAATCACCTCTTGTTGTTTAAAAATTCCCTGAAGGGTATTTGCAATCGAATTTACCGTCCCTACCGAGAGATTGGTCCCCGCCATAAGAAATAAGGTGGCCATGCGAATGTCAGATGGCTTAGAATCTTCGTATAACATTGTAAGACAATCCTTGACATGCGACTCTGCTGACTTGTTATCTGACTTGCTAGTACACAATAGGCTAACAGCCTCTGGGATGCTGGCACTAGATATGGATGAGATAACTTCAAAGAGCGCATTGTTTACGATTTCGTAACACTCCTTCAATGAAAGTCCCGGATTAGCGTTCAAAAATGCGTCGTTATCGAGGACAACCGTTGCATCGGAGGATTCTCTAAGGCGTTTCAGAGACACACCAGCCTGGAATAGCTTATCCTTCTCAAACCCAAAAGGCATTATCGCAAAAGAGATCACTCTTGTGGAAGGATTTTCTTTCGAGATTTTGCTTACGAGTGGAGCGATTGCGGTACCACATTTACCAGCTAAATTCGCTACTAATAATATTGTCGAGTGTTCGTTTAAACAGGATCTAATTTTTGCTTTCGAATGAATTCCAAGTGAACGAATTTTTTGGCTTGAAGGATTTAACCATGGTTGAGAATCAATAAAAATTGACTTAAGACTACTGGTGCTCAAATCTCTCTTGTCGTTACTTATTAGAAGGCAATCGCAACCGAGGCGTTTGCCCGCAATAGCTGCAAGCTTAGTTCCCATTCCTGCAATTCCGACTACTAGTAATGGATTTCGAAGTGTCACGGAATCATTATCGTCCAACATAATTCCCCCTCTTTTTGATGTAGTTCATTTGTTAGTTAAGAGTTTCGGTCTGCTGACCTCGTCGTTGGAGAGGCACACAGGTTACGTCGACACAGGGGTTTATCTAAGTAACAATCGCTCGTAATGCATACCTAGAATAGCCGACAACTTTTGCGTTAACCTTCAACCCTAATGAAGGGATAGCGGGATGAGATCCACAAGAAGAGAACGCATCCAGTATAATGGGTTTGTAAGCATAATTTCTACCTTGTATGCAATTTTTGTTGATTTCATCTATTATCACTTCTCCGGTCCACCCGAGCCATCTAGAATTGCGAGCAGAACTTATGTCCTTTACAATTTTGTCAAGGCACTGGGTTCGTCGCTTAGTGATATGACTATCTACCTTCTTTTCAGATGCTGCTGAAACACCTGGCCTCGCACTGTACTTTGACAAATTTACTATATCTGGTTGAGCTAATTGCAGCAGGTCAATAGTTTGCTGAAAGTCTTGCTCGGTCTCAGACGGGTATCCAACTATAACATCAGTGGCTATTGTCAGTTCAGGGATCCTATCTCTAAAGATTCGTGCCGCATCTAAGAAGGTCTCCGCAGAATGACCCCTTTTCATCTTTTTCAAAATTCGATCACTTCCACTCTGTACAGGGATGTGCAAAAACTTCATTATCTGATGGTTTTGTAAGTAGACATTGACCAGCCCCTGGAGGAGTCGAGGGATGTACATCGGATTCATCATGCCTACTCTTATCTTAAAATCTCCTTCGACTTGGCAGCATTTCCTAAGTAGGTCTACCAAATCTGTACCAATATCTCTTCCGTAGCATCCATTGTCTGTTGATGAAAGCCAAATTTCCCTACAGCCCTGAGCAATGTCCGTCCTGATCTGCCTGAGTATATCCCCAGGCCTGTAGCTTTTCAATCCTGCCTTGACCAGCTTGGTTTGACAAAATGAGCATTGGCTAAGGCATCCACTCGCTATCTGTACAATACTAACTATTGGATTAAGACGTAATTTCGGTAAATTTATTTTTTGAGGCAATCTATCATCATCTCCTAGTTCAGTTTGGCTGTTTCCCGAAACAGCGGACTGTACTACCTCCGTTATCTTATGGACTGTGCCGGGTCCAATTAAGCTTGCAAACGGATTGACTGCTTGTACTTTGAGCCGGTCAGCTTTGGGAAGACAACCAGCCACCACCAGCGGACTAGCAGACTCAGAAAGCTTTGCTATTCTGCTGAGCATCTTATGTTCTGTGTTATCCTTCACCGAACAAGTCACAATGATGTTAACTGCTGCCTCTTGGGGATTTCTGGCAATACAGTAACCGTCGTCTCTCAGCAAACCTGACATAATTTCGGAATCATTAATGTTTGCAGAACAGCCATATGCTTCTATCCAAACCTTCCTTCCTGTTTTATTGGGTATGCATTGACTAGGCTGTTTGAGCAAGTCCCCTAGTATCGGACCGAATGATACAGCAGTAGACCCAGAACGCGATTCGGAATCTTTACTATTGCCGTATCCATCTCCAACATGAGCCGACAGCGGTTTAGAGACCAACGTTGATTATACTCATGCGCGTGATTGGATATTAAAGTGATTGGAGCGATTATGTGCTGCTAAGGCTGTTGACCATATTAGACAAATTTGGTCTTCCTGCGTGGTCCTTAGCAATCGCTGAGTATTCATTGTAGCAAACATGTAGTTACGTATCTTGGCTAGTATCTTCACTGTCTTTATTCTGCTCCTACTGAATAGAAATCTCAGGGAGTTGGATTTTATTAGAAGCGAGATAGTCATTATTTATTCTCTTCCCAGATCTGATGCAACGATAGACTCGGTTGCATAGATTAATCTCTTAAGGTCTCCTGCGTTATGGGCTTCAGAAAAGCATCCCATTTTGCCTGGGAGGAAAAATATGTTGTACTTAGCCATTAGAGCCATATGATACTTGTTCAACAATTCTTGATTTGAAGTTGCAACTGATAGAGCATTGTCAACTGCCTTATTGTCATCAGAAGCTTTTGCTTCAAGAAAGTGGGGCATAAAAAGCGAGCCCGTGCCAGTGACTTTTACGTTAAACTTAGAGTCATTAAATATAGCTGAAATCTTTTTTCGTGCTTGTTCACCCAGTCCGTTTATTTTAGTATATAATTTCTCCCGATTTGCTTTGAGATATTGTAACGTTGCTAGTCCCGCGCTCATGGTGGCTGGGTTAGCGGAGAACGTACCACCACCTATTGAGCAGCGCTTAAATTTTTGTTCTCTTAAAATGGGGTCTGCGAGGCTCATTATTTCCTTCCTGCCACAGACAAGACCTATCGGCATCCCCCCACCGATTATCTTTCCTAGCGTAAATAGGTCAGGTTCGAGTTTGTATATACTCATAGCGCCATGGATCGAAAGCCGAAAACCAGTAACAATTTCGTCAAGTATGTACATACTAGAATTCTTTTTCGCAAACTCCTGTAATCCTACCAGATATTCACTCGTGGCAGGAATACAACCCCCGGCGCCAAGAACCGGCTCAATAATTATGCCTGCCAGATCGTCTTTTCTGGATTCTAATATCTTCAAAGATCGGTCCAGGTCATTAAACGGCAGCGATTCTAGGAAGTGTTCTTCTTCTTGGACCATACCAAGGCTCTCTTCATATTCAAAAGGATAGTTTACTGTTTGCAATAAAGTGGTGTTAAACCCGTGCCATCCTCCGATTACTTTTGCGATTACTCTTCTACCAGTTGCTGCCCTTGCAAGTCGTACGGCATACATTGTTGCCTCGGAACCTGTGCTAGAAAATCGCATCAATTCGGCCCTAGGCATAAGACTCTGAATTGCTTCAGCTAGATTCACACTCACAGCGTTTGCCGTACCAAAGAGTACGCCGGATTTAGCCTGTTTACATAATGCTGAAACAATAGCAGGATGACTGTGGCCAAGTATCAGTGCCCAGTGTCCCATCCAGTAATCTGTAAACCTATTTCCGTCTACGTCAAAGAGCGCGTTTTTAGCTGCTCTTCGCACGTAAAAAGGATAAGGACTAAAGTAGCGTATGTTATGATTTATACCTCCTGCAAAAACCTGTTTGGACCGGCTGTAAAGTTTTTTAGATAAGCTAGTCTTTCTTCTGTATACTGCATGGTAGTCTTCAAACCTCATTTACTTTAGCAACGAAAATTCTAGTTGATTCTTTTATTTGTTTGGAACGTGCAGTATTTCCTTCTTCTGTTTTTTCTTTACCTCTCCATCCAGAAATGCTCTGTACCAATTTTGTTGATAACTTCGGTAACTTCAATAAGAGGGGAACAAGAATCATTTAGTTGAAATGATAATACTCATTTTGGTTATTTTTGGCGAACGAAAACTTGGACTTCGATAAAAAAATCGGCCGCGGCGAAGATTTATATTCTAATTATGTGACATCTGTTTGAACGTAATTAATAAGGCGGCGTCAGTGAGGATATATTGGTCGTAGAGCCACTTTGTGATCCACTGACCTCCAGTTGCGCTCATAATATGGAGGTTCAATGCAAATCATTGAATCTGACTTTGGTCACACGACCCGCACAATAACTAATATAGTGAAGTTGTCCGGCCGTACTCTTATTATTTCAATAAAATCCTGAAGGAGGATTGACTCCGGTTGATCCTGCCGGACCCGACTGCTATCAGAGTGAGACTAAGCCATGCGAGTTAACGTATGAATAATACGTGGCGAACGGCTCAGTAACACGTAGTCAACATGCCCAGAGGACGTGGATAACCTCGGGAAACTGAGGATAAACCGCGATAGGTCATAATTACTGGAATGTGTTATGGCCCAAATCTATATGGCCTCTGGATTGGACTGCGGCCGATCAGGCTGTTGGTGAGGTAATGGCCCACCAAACCTTTTACCGGTACGGGCTCTGAGAGGAGGAGCCCGGAGATGGGCACTGAGACAAGGGCCCAGGCCCTATGGGGCGCAGCAGGCGCGAAACCTCTGCAATAGGCGAAAGCCTGACAGGGTTACTCT
>JAREAJ010000012.1 GCA_029240395.1 Nitrososphaeraceae archaeon | reverse complement strand
CGCGCGATGCTGACCAACTATCCATTCTTCTGAGCCGACTTTAACTCGCGCGTAGTCTTGCTCCGGGTTGACTGCGACCATTTCATCTGTCACCATAGTAAATGGCATAGTGGTCCAGATTACCATATAGACGTCATCGACAGATAATTTTACCTTATAATAGAAGGAGGGGTCTTCTACAGTTTTATATCCTTGATTAACTTCCGCGTTGCTTAGAGAGGTTTGGCAAGACGGGCAATATGCGACAACTCGGAACCACTCTTTGAGAAGTTGATCCTTCCATGCTTTCTCAAGGTACTTCCATTCTCTTTCTATATATTTATCATGAAAGGTCCAATACGCATTGTCGTAGTCAAACGACATCCCAAGGAGTTTATCGACAAGAATCCATTTCTCATTGTATTTTTGGATTATTTGCTTGCAAGTGGTAACAATTTTTTCTATACCTACCCGTCGCACGTTATCTATTTTGCTGCCAGTCAATCCTAACTCCTTTTCCGCCTGCAATTCTACAGGAAGACCTTGGCAATCCCAGCCGGCCCTAAATATGACCCTTCTCTTCTGAAGTATGTTATAACGGTACCATAAATCCTTAATTATTCGTCCTCGCAGGTGGCCGACATGGGGTTCTCCGTTCATCGTGGGCGGACCCTCGATATATCCAACTATATCACCGCGTCTATTGATCTCATCTTCCACGAGAGAGCCCAAATCCAAAGTGTTCAGGCGATCCCTCATTTCGTTTTCAATTTCCTTGGCAATGAACTTGCCGCCCAGTTTCATTTACTGGAATGGCAACCTCACACCATTGTTTAAATTTTTGCCGTTCTACAATACGAATATATTCGAATCAACTATCATTTGAGTAATTTGAAATTACTAGATAGGGTAGGTCCGGGAAATCCTCCAGAATCGGTTAATGTCATGGTTGAAGTTCCAAAAGGAAGCTTTCTTAAATATGAATTTGACCAGGTGACAGGACTTTTGTACCTGGACAGGAAATTGTATACTTCAATGTTCTATCCGTGTAACTATGGTTTTATTCCATGTACCCTCGAAATGGATGATGACCCTGTTGACGCTTTAATCCTAGGAGATGACCCCATCGTGTCTCTCTCTATTGTAAGGTGCAAGCCTATTGGCATTTTGCTTACGGAAGACGAGGAAGGTCAGGACTCCAAAGTTATCACAACGCCTGTCTCGAAGATAGATCCTGTGTACTCAAAAGCTAATGATATCAAAGATATTCCAGAGTTCGTTCAGAACCAAGTTAAACATTTTTTTGAACACTACAAAGAATTAGAGGAGGGCAAGTTTGTGAGAGTGAAAGGCTGGGGCGGGAAACAAGATGCTATGAAAAAGATATCTGAATCTATACAGCGATACAGCGAAAAGGCCCAGGGGAGAGATTAGCTCATATCCTTCAATGTTAACTCGACTAATTAGGGCTTCCTCGTTCTCCTCTTGTTGACCTCAATCCAAATCAGAGAAACGGGCGAAATTCAAAGTAGATTCTGGATAGAGAATGCACATTCTGATAGAATGTCCCGTCTGGCATTAGACCATGTCCAAAGTCGGCAGTCGCCGCGTTTACAAGGCCTTGTATTGATCGCTCCATCTCATGTAGGCCCTAATCATTTCTGTACTAATACTTGGCTTTCTTACCTTGAATATTTCTTTTAAATCGGACATGGTAACTGGCCTCGGATTGGACGTTGACTCTAAGGCTTTTCCGCTCTCAAATAGTTCGTCGACAACCTTGAGTTGTGCAGCCTGACAGATGTCTTTTATGTCGCTTGCACTGTATCCTTCTGCCACCTTAGCCAATTCGTCGCATTTGAAGACTCTGTCCTTTTTTAAGGGCTGGGTATATTGACTGAATAGGTTTGTTCTCGACGCAATGTCAGGTAGCGTTACATATATTCGCTTTTGGAATCTTCTTAAAAACCCTGCTTCTAAGGTCCAGGGCTTGTTAGTAGCCCCTATGACATACATCAGGGACTCCTTTGATTTTCCATTAATCCCATCCATTTCGGTGAGGAACTGATTTTTCACCCTAACCTCCCCCCCTACCTCACTGTTTCGTGCGCCCAGCAAGGAGTCAATTTCATCTATGAAAAGAAGAACCGGAACCTTCTCACTCTCATAAAGCTTTCTGGCCATAACAAAAAGCTTTGATACATTTTTTTCTGCTTCACCTAGCCATTTGCTCATCATTGAGGAAGCGTCTACATTAATGAAATAGCCGTCGATCTCAGCAGCGGCTGCTGCTGCTAGCAGCGTTTTTCCACAACCTGGAGGTCCATATAGCAACATTCCTCTTGGCCAACCTAAGGGAAAAAGATCCGGTCTTTTCGTTGGATACACTATCGACTCTCTGATTGCTCGCTTCGCATCTTCTAAACCTACCACTTCATCCCAGGACACCTCAGGTTTTTCCTTTAGCAAAAGGCCGTCAAAGTCCATCTTTGAAGTTTCGGTCGCCTTGTGAGTGTCGTTTTGTATATCTGAAGGTTCATCGGTATTCTGGACTCTTGTGTGAACTGAGTTCCTTTTCTGTCTGGGAGGGTTTACAGGGTCTCCGGAAGCAGGATCTGATTTACCTTCTGACATTCCGTCGGTGACGTCCAAGGTCATCTGCAGTGCCTTTATTCTGTTTTGGTATGTGCTTGCTCTTTCCATGTATATCCTGTTAAGTTTGTACTCTGGGTACACTTGAACCAGCTTAACTAGGGCTTCGATAGCCCTCTGATACGACTGAATAGCCATTCCGCGGGAGCCCTCGGAATCTAGTCTAATTGCCTCAGCAGCATACTTGCTGGCACTGTTCTCTAATTCCTGAGGAGCTAAACTCATTATAATTACCGATAGACTAGACTCAGGTTACGATTTGAATTAGTACGGTGTAAATGTATATTGTTTAAGAAACAAAATAATTTGCACAAAGCCTCTGAACTTCGCTCAGTGGAAAAGCCAAGACAGGAGGGCTAGAGAAGGTTCAAAAATCGGACCCCATACAATTGTCTGGTAGGGAATGACAACCTACTTTTGTAACATGATAAATGGCTGATTTCATACCTCCACTCAGTTAGCAGGGTCAAGCACTTATCAATTTCTGCCGAAGAAAATAAAAGATAGAGCAAAGTTGTAAAAACGAATTGGTAAACAGGATATAACAACCTCTGGGGTACGTTTATTTAATCTTCAGGAATCAGATGTATTTCAACTAGGAATGGCCTGAAGAATAACACCGCGTGGGGTTATGTCTGGTATCACTGTATTACATCAAACTCTTTTAACGCGTTTGGCAACTCCTCGATTATATCCGTTGCAACAATGTGTAGTCCCAACTTCCGGCATGCCAAAGACGCAGCAACTCCATTGAAATAGACTCCAAAAAGGCAGGCATCAAACGGGCTCATTTTACTTAGGAATGCGGCTACCATACCAGATAATATATCGCCTGTCCCACCCACCGTCATTGCGGGGGTACTTCTTTTGACAACAGACAGTTTCTGGCTATCACAGATTACATTCACTGGTCCCTTTAGTACAATCGTTATGCGATGTCTTCGTGCCATTTTTTCAATGTTTGCTACTTGTTCTGGTTCTTCCTTGCCAGCTTCCTCTCCGAACATTCTTTTGTACTCTCCCGGATGGGGAGTAACAATTACACCGGAGCCAGATATGTCGTCCAATATCGCCGGCACTAAGGCGGATGCGTCTAACACTACTTTCGTACCCTTTTCCCCAAGCCGTTTCAGAAGACGCTTCAATGCTTCTGGTCTAGATATAGTCATACCCATCCCTATCGCTGCCGAATTAGGCTTTTTCGGCAGTAAAGTGCCTAGTCGATTCGCGGCTCCCACTGTTAATTTGTCGTCCGGTAATGGGAGAACAATTGCATTCGGGGATAAGGCCCTTGTGGGAATTGTGTTCGACTTTGGCACAGCGATATAGACCAAGTCAGCACCGGATCTCATCGCAGCCATTGATGCAAGTATTGGCGCTCCATGATATATCCTGTTTCCGCCCACGATTAGTACTGTACCATTGTCTCCTTTCTTAGAATCTTTCAGCCGCGGGACTGCGAGATTTCTTATCAGGCCGCTATCTACGTGAATTACTTCTGACAATTACACATTACTTAGACTTTAGACTCTACAATTAATCCTTGCGTAAGTGTCTTCCTTATAGCAAGGTTAACTCTTGACCACTCAAAATTCATCAATTTATCTGTGTTCTAGTTACCCGGTTTAACTACTGTATAGCTTCTTGAATCTCCGCTTGAGCCTGTTTCCGCATATTAAGCATTCATTAGTTCTTGGACCATAAACCCTCCCACAGGAATAACAATACAAAATCCATTTCCGAACATGCCTAATACCCTTAGTACCCAAAGCCTTTATAGAAATACCTAGAAGCATTGCTGTGTTTTCGACTGCAAAATCATCTGATATTAGTGTCTTTTTCATTTGATGAGCGAGTGCAAGAACAGAAATATCTGCTTCCGAAAGTTTCAATGAGTCTCCAGACTTTGTTATGACACTTTTCACTTCTCTGACCGATTCTTCATTGGGGTCGACTATTCTTAATTTATCGGTTTCTACAATGGTGTCCAGTAGTGAATAGGAGCCTTTTAAGTGTCGAACCTCATTGAATACTAGGGTTGTGGTATAGGATTTTGTAATGGTTGTGAATGGAAGTCCAGCATAAAACGCGCTAGCATCTAAAACATATTCATTTAAGTCCGAGTTTTTCAAGTTGTCGAGTCCCCTTTTTTTTCAACCTTAGGAAACATGCGTCGACAGGAGAACGAGAAATTGTTATTTTTTGTCCTGCAGGTATCACGTGTGTTTCCTGGCCGTCAAGTATTAATGCAGTCTCATGTGAACTCGTAATTTGGATATCTTCGACTGGGAGCACCAAGATAGGAAATCTACTGATAGATGCAACGGGGCTTATCATCATGCATTGAAGATGTTCTTGAATCACAGGACCGCCGAGTGAAAATGAATGGCCTGTTGATCCTGTTGGAGTGGATATAATTATCCCGTCCATTTTCTCCTGAATTTTTTCTCCCATAATAGTGATTGACAAAACGGGAGTCCTTGTCAGACTTTGTCTTGTTAACAGGATATCATTGAGTGCTGGGGGAGTCCTAATACCCTCTACGAAGGCTTGTATACGCATCCGACAATCATGAAAGTGATTGCCTGAAAGAAGGGACTGAACTATGCATTCGATAGATCCGCTCCCCAGCTCAGACAAGATTCCTCTGTGTCCTCCGATGTTAACGCTCATTACTGGTATCCGAAACGGAGGTATTCTAAATGCCTTGAGAGTTGTCCCGTCACCCCCTATAGCCAGAATTAAGTCCAGATCATGTTCCCCAACCGATTCGGCAGTAATGGATGTCATATTCTGGCCACTCAGCGGATGTATCGAAAAAACGTTTACATTTCTCTCGAGGAGTAATTTGCTAACGCCCCTTGCTGTCCTGTATGCCTCGTCGTTATTTATTTTGGTTATTATGGCGACATTTCGAATTATCTTTGACATGGTTGGACTGGGACCTATACGTAGTAGTCGAAGGCATCTAATATATTATGCATAAAGTAGCATATGTTTTCGTATTTGCTATTTGAGATGAGAAAGGTGGGTCAATGTCGTTCTCGTTTAGGAAATGTGACCGATTCTGCTAGTCATTTTTTGGGTATGAATTACTGAGCTTGTTTTGCCGTTAGATTAAATAAGTCCCATTTTTAACAATAGTAATTTTAGGGCCGATAGCTCAGCTTGGTGGAGCGTTCGACTGATAATCGAAAGGTCGAGGGTTCAACTCCCTTTCGGCCCACATTAAGCTAAAGCATTTTTTATGGAGCGGACCCTACCAGGCTATCTCATCTGAAAAGAAAGAAAATTGAGATATGCGCAAAAGCCTTTTGTAGCCGTTTTCTAACTTCAAAACATTAATTATAAAGTATAAATGTTGTTCTGTGTGGTACAAATTGTGAGGTTTCAGGTATAGGGCCAAGCAAGATCCTTGCCATCGATGTCGATTCTGTGCTTGCGGACACTCTGGTAGTTTGGACAGATGAGTATAACATCCGAATGGGTACGCAAGTTACGAAACCAGAAATTACTTCATGGGACATTTCTACTATCCTTCCAATATCTCCTTCCGAAATTTCGGACATATTCAATTTCATCTGGAAATATCGATGGGCTGAAATTCCTCCTACGGAAAGAAAATTAAGCGAAGTTACTAGGAATATCCACAGAAAGGGTTACAGGATTTCAATTTTGACAAAAAGAGAAAGAGTTACCGTTTCATACGTGTCGAAATGGCTTGACTTATACGACATATTTTCTGATGACTTAATGTTTGTATATGATGACCTGCCAAAATCTTCCTATCTTTTTGACATTATAATTGATGATGCACCAAGCAATTTGGTTGATTTGGTCTCGCCGATGACAGGTATCCTTTTTGAGCAACCGTGGAACAGGAACTTCCATTGGCCGCTCAGGGTAAGTTCACTGACTGAAGCAGAGCTACTTTTATGACAGCTTTCGCACACATTTTTCCGATGCCATCGGCTTGATCGATGATGAGCATCTATGTAAAAAGGGTTATTACGTCCTGAAGATACCTATATTAATAATACATTAAATAAGGTCAGATATAGTCTTTAATGTCAAAGAAAATTCGAGTAGCCGTAGCAGGGGTAGGAAATTGCGCCTCTGCACTAATTCAAGGTACTAAATACTACGATAAAAATAGAAACGATTCAATTGGGCTTACTGCTTACAACTTGGGCGGCTTCGAACCTGGTGATATTGATTTTGTTGCCGCTTTTGATGTCGCGGATTCTAAAGTGGATCGGGATCTCTCAGAGGCAGTATTTGCTCCACCCAACAATACACCGAAAATCTCAGACATCGACAATCTTGATGTTCAGGTAAAGAGAGCTGAAGTACTTGATGGTGTCGGAAGACATCTTGGTGAAAAGATCAACGTATCTAATAAGCCTCCAGTGAATGTGGCAGATGTCCTAAAAGATACAAGGACTGATATTTTATTAAACTATTTACCGGTGGGTAGCAGACTCGCAACAAAATACTATGCTGAAAAATGTTTGGAAGCCCAGGTGGGATTTATAAATGCTATTCCAGTTTTCATCGCTTCTGCGCCTAAATGGCAACAGGCGTTCCAAAGCAGAAATCTCGCATGCGCAGGAGACGATGTTATGAGTCAGCTTGGTGCAACCGTCGTCCACAAGACTCTCGTGAAGCTTTTTGTCGACAGAGGAATAAAGGTTGATGAGACCTATCAGCTCAATATAGGGGGGGACATGGACTTTTACAATATGCTTGATGAAGAAAGACTGGAAGACAAACGAATAAGCAAGACCAGCGCAGTAGAGGCTATGTCACCTTATCAAGTTCCTATGAGAATAGGACCATCAGACTACGTGAGTTTTTTGCGAAACGACAAAGTATGCTACGTGTACATCAAAGGCAGGTCATTTGGGAATATTCCAATAGAGCTTGATCTCAAGCTGAGAGTAGTTGATGCTTATAATAGTGCGGGTGTCATGATTGACGCAATTAGAGGACTAAAACTAGCGATGGATAGAGGCGTCGCCGGCCCTATCGAGAGCATATCTGCCTATTGTTTCAAACATCCTCCTGTGCAAATGGCATATTCGAAGGCCAAAGATAACTTCATTGAGTTTGTGAATGGAACGAGAGAAAGATAGGATTTCTCTTTCTGTGATTAAATAGATATTGTATATACATATTACTAGACTCATATGTGACAGTCGCGAAATCTTTTCTGTGAATTGGATAACCTATACCTTGCCAATTCTGAGCGCTTGCACCTGTACCTAATCGGAGTCTTCGCCTGTGCATGGACTTTCATCCTCATTCCGCATAGATTATGCGGTCAGTTTGCCCGTCATTCGCCATGCTCTTTATAGAAGGTTTCATTCTCAATTAATTCCTTTTGATAATTTTAATGCGGCATTCGACTGCATCAACAATAACCTCTGTTCCTGGCCTCATAAATGAGACTAATTGGGCTCGTTTTTCTGAGATATCCACAGCCGGAATATTTGATATTGCACATGCAGAGGCAGTAAGCGTGTCGGTCCTATTAGTGCAGATGATTGCTGAAGGAGCAAGTCCTTTAGTTTTTAATGAATATAGAACATACGCTCCGACACTGCTTCCAACCGCGTTTGGGAAAACTAGAACTCTTGATTTAAGATAATCGCCGTACAGTTCATGTGATGAATCTTGGACTCTTCCTGTGTTAGGATCTATCATTGTTAGAAAGTTGATGGGCTGTCCGGTCTTCAGTGGCTTACCCCGAGCCACACCTACTACAATTCTTCTACATTTAAAGCATAGATCTGGAAAGTTTCGAAACGCCCCCTCTATGCTGAAAATTCATCAACAATTGTCTTTAGGTTTTTAAGGCACACCTTTACCCTGTTAAAGCGGTTAAGGTAGTATGCAGCTTTAACACTGTTTGTTATAGCGGAATCCGTTTCTTTCTTGTCTACCAATGGCGTGAAACAGCTGCACGAGTCACAAAAAAATCTACATCCGGACTTCTCAAGCCTGTTAACAATCCCCCTGCTAGAAGCAATGCGATGTACTTCTCTAGCGCAAAAGATCATGCAATCTTTGCTTAACTTTTTTCCCTCTAACAGTCCTGCCAGATAGGAGAGGTCATTCATACCGAGTTGCGGGCTACCAAGGATTATTAGATCTCCATCCTCGGAGGTATTAAGTTCATCTTTTACAGACATAGCATTACTAGGTTCATATCTAATCAGTTGTTTTCCGTTTTTCTGCCCCACAGTAAACATGCCACAGGAACCAGACGTTCCCATTGCTGCAGAGAGCGATTTTGCACTCAGTATATCTGGCTGATCAATGCCCTCGAAATTAATGCAATCTTCACCAACCATTTTTCCCGCAAAATAGCCGAGTAGTCCCCAATCCAACTCTGTTTTGGGACGAAAGGTGGGTCTTATGGATATATTCGCTTGCCTTTGTTCCGCCACTCTGAGGCCAGAGAAGGGTGCTTTACCCGTAACAGAACTTGCAAGGGCACTCAGAGCGCTCTCTTTATTGGTTAAGAGATTAAGCATAGAGTTTGAAAAAATAGCAGCGTTGCTTTCAGCAAAACTTACACTTGTTTTCTTAGGCACTGAGAAAAGTTCGTACGGAATACAGGAAAATGAGGTCGTTACCCCCATCCTCTCATAGGAATCTACTATAGATGTTTGTTTGGTCAGGAAGTTTTGCGAGAGTTTATTAGCTAATGTCCTGTCATATCCCATCGGATTTATAGTAGTTTTCACCCTCACCCTGGCTTCTCTGCTAAAGTTTTCCAGAAAGCTGGTCCCTGCATCGCCTATAGTATTGTAATTGACTCCTGAAAGGTGAGCCCACTGAATGTCTACGAGTCTCTCAGCCTCTGTCGCTTCCCCTATAGCCACCAGAATTTTATATGCTGTAGCCAGGGATGAGCCGTAACGACCGTTCATACTGTTTTCCTCTTCGGTTGTCAGCTGCATCTAGTACGAACAAGTTGACTGACGACTCGTATAAGTATTGTACGATTGACGTGCATCATCAATATTCGTCCGAGCTCAATGAATAAATAGTGTATCTTCATGTTGTATCTTATGGAATGCGCAGTTTACGATACTTACGTGAAGAGGAAAGATGGCAAAACTATGCACTTCGACGTCGTTGTCGAGGCAAGCACTCCCCATGAAAAGGCGATTGAATATGGCAAGAAATATCTGTCTAGCGTGGGCCAGGATGGCCAGAAGATGACTCAGGAAGAATGCCAATTTTGTCATGTGCAAGAGGCACCACCAATGGTGCAGAGGGATATCGAGTCCACAGGATACTATATTCAGAAGATGGAAGGTTGTAACTAGGAAGTTACTAACTACTCTAATTTTTTTACGAAATTCCTTGACGTCACATTGTCTGATTTTTTAACCATCTGGGTCTAGTTTAGTTCAAGATTGGCCGAGATCCAAGCTGCCTTTAAAAGTTCTCTACTCGTCAATAATTAACCGATTTTTAGAACCTATTAATAGCTTAAGTGTCCGTATCAACTAGGGGATGAGGTAATATTATGCTGCTCCAGACCGAGTTACAAACAATGAGGATCTCGCGACGAACCGACCCACAATAGTCTGTCCATTAGTAAAGACTCCCTTCTTGCGATACCGTGTTACAGTAGAGCCCTTTCGGCGCATAATAATCTTAAATATATATTCGCACATTATAGCAACTGTGAATTTGGATTTAAATTACGATCATCCACTCTACAGACCCCCTTCAGAGGCCGATTCCCTTACACTCCAAGTTACCCTAGGCTGTTCTTTTAACAAATGTTCTTTCTGTAATATGTACAGAACTAAAGATTATCAAGAACGACCATGGGATGAGATTAAAGCTGAGATAGACTTGACTTCTGATGCATTTCCTCAAACGAAAAGAATATTTCTGGCAGACGGAGATGCCTTAAACCTCGCTACAGATGATCTCATTCGAATAATAAAATATTTGAATCTGAAATTTCCGACCTTGAATCGTGTTGCAAGTTATGCTATGCCGAAAAATATTCTCCATAAGAGTGACGAAGAAATGCAAATGCTCAGACATGCAGGGCTGGAAATGCTCTATGTAGGCGTTGAAACAGGGAACGATATACTATTGAAAAAAGTTACCAAGGGAGCGACAAGTAAGGGAATTCTCCGCGCATGTCAAAAGGCTCAATCACATGGTTATACCCTTTCTTGCATGGTGATCTTGGGGCTAGGAGGACGTACATATACGAGGCAACATATAGAGGACACGGCGAGACTGGTTAGCATGGCATCTCCACATTATTTGGCCGCGTTGAACCTTCAACTGGAAGAGGCTATCTATGAAGAATTTGCTCGCAAGTTTAGTGAACCTTTCATTCCCCTTGAGGATACTGAAATCCTTGACGAGCTGGAGAGCCTGATTAGGCTGATAAGTCCTCAGAGGCCAATAACGTTTAGGGCTAACCATGCTTCAAACGTCTATTCCATGGGCGGAACTTTGCCTGCTGATAGGAAGGGACTCCTATCCCTTATAGTGGGCCTGAAAAGGAGTCCATGGCATTTGAAGCCCAAAATACTTCGACGATTTTAATTGATGAGATCACATCTTAACCTACAAGATAGTGATCGACCGAAATTTGCGCTGCATAAGCTATTGATCTCTGCTCGGACCAATATCACCATTTCTACGCAAGAGGGAGAACTCACTGCCAACTAGTTATCTATTGTGGCAGGAATGTCTTCGTGCTTTGTATACTTAGTGCTAAACTGAACCTAAACGTAGCGCCACTGCTTTCCAAGTGGTTACCGGAATTGTTTTCTGCCCATATCTTACCTCCGTGTGCTTCAACAATACTTTTGGAAATAAACAGTCCTAATCCCGTACCTTCGAAGGACTTCGATGCAAATTTAGAGAAAAGCCTAGGTAATATTTCCGAATCGATCCCGATTCCGGCGTCTCGTATGCTTACGGTCACTTCGTTTTGTGTGTCATTCTTCTCAACAGTAATCAAGATAGTTTTTACGTCTTTGGATAATTCTTTCTCCTCATTTGGCTCTTGTCTAGTGAATTTAATGGCATTACTCAATAGATTTGAAATCACCTGCGCTATTCTGTTCTTGTCTGCTTCAACGGTTAGATCATCTTTGCTCGGCATAAGGATTAACGTTATGCCTTTGTAGCTGTTATCAGAACTCGTGCCGGTGTTTGTTTTAGCTATTTGGTTTCGGTAATCCTCCACTATGCTTGAAACCATTTCGTACAAACTAAACTGCTCCTTTTTAAGTCGCAGTGACTGACTTTCAATCCGCGTGACGTCTAGAATATCTTCTGCCAATCTTTGCAGCCTTTTTGCATTTCTGATAATGATATCTAAGAGATCCTGGCCTTGCCACTCTGGTCCTTTGGCGAGCCTAGACCGAAGGATTTCTGATAACCCTAGTATAGGCTGGATAGGGGTTCTGAGTTCATGAGCAGCTACATTTATGAACTCTTTCTGCATTTTCTCTTGCATTTTAAGTTGTTCATTGGCTAGAGCAAGGCGCTGGTTTGATTCATTCAGTTCGGTCGTCCTTCTTTTAACTTCGCGGTCTAGGCTACTACTCCATTTAATAATAAAGACTATAAGCACGACAACCGCAGCGCTTGTGCCTGCCAGCAGCGAAAACATCTTCATTCTTTCCGCAAATAAAACTTGATTAATTTCAGAGTATATCTGAGCGCTCGGTGTTACTAGCTGAATTGAGAATATTGTATCTCCATCAATAGTAATGGCCGACTGTGTTGTGAGACGCTCTCCCGTACCATAATCATACACTCCGTGACCAGAGTGCCCTGCTAGTAGACTGCGCGTTAAATTATTCAGGATATTATCCTGCTCAATGAAATTTTGTACCGTCGGTCCAAAAAAGCTCTCTCCCACCAAATCGTCGTTCGCGCCGTTTGCTAGTATAATGCCGTTCTTATCGTACGCGACAAGAAAGGGGGTACCGCTGTCTTTCACGTTTCCATAATGTGAAAAAAACTTAACGGTGGGTATGGATGTTACTACCATTCCGATGTATTCCTTTGAGTCTCTGTTTACAACTGGGTGAGTAATAAAAATAGTATATATTCCCTGTCTTTCGAAGCCATTGGAGAAAACTGGTTTCAATGTATTTTTGCTCTCGCTCACCCATTCCCGAAGGGATAAGTCATTCCCCACAAAGGTTTCGGAACCTCTCTGGGTTATACTCAGCGTGACAATGTCCTTTTTATCTAGGACGAACAATCTGTCAATTATAGGACTAAATTGTTCGTATTTTTCTTCCATGATTTTTTTTGTGGCCTCGCTATAAAGTTCTCCCTGTTGAAAATAAAAAGAATTGGCTAAGCCATCTAGCATTAGCATCACAAGGCTAATATCGGATTCGATATTCCGAGAGATACTTCTAGCAGATTCAAGCTGCCGGTCTTTTTGCTGCTCAAAAAGGCTATTCCTTACGTTAATCTCAGTAACGCCCTGCACATAAAAAAATAAACCATAAGAAAGTACAACGATTGAGACTATTGAGATGACCCCAACTTGCTTCACCTTTCCTATAAAAAATTTTTTCATCTCGGCCTATTACTCATACTACGTATCCGGTGGTTAATCTAGTTTTTGTGCCAGACTCATCCACGAAGAAGTCAGCAAGACTACAGCTGTAGGCAATCTTGCTCATGCTATGCCAAGGCCAATCAGCTGGTGCTTCTGTATAAACAATGTAGGATTTACACTGCAGTGCATTTCCAAAAATATTTCATATGGTATAGGTTAGATTTTCGGAAAAGGGTGGCATATAATAATCGGCCTCGGGTTAGTAATACTTTGACCCGTTAAGTAAGTTTTGATTTTCACTCTGTCGTTCCTATTGTTGATATCGATATTCTTAGGCGTGAGATCAAAGTACATTTTATTATCCTTCTGCCAAAATTGTGAAGACTCCACGCTGGCAGGTAACATCTGTGAGCGAGTTCTTAAGGTGCCATTCGAAAGTGCAGTTCTTAGTAAGGTTTTAAAGTCTTCTCGTAGACTTAGAAACCGTGGTGTCTTTAAGACACGGAATAAATGTGGTATTTTCCCAAGACAAGGTTCAAGGTTTGCACGAACCAGTTTTGATCTGTGGGTTTCCGGGTAGCGGCTTCGTTGGGAAGCTAGCCGTGGATCATTTAATCCAGGAATTAAATGCGAAGCATCTTGCCGATATTTACTCAACATCATTTCCTCCCCAGATTTTAATTAGACCTGATGGAACATCGGACTTAATTAAGAATAGCATATATTATTTTGAGGATACGGAATCCAACCCTACCTCCTTGCTCTTGCTAACGGGAGATTCGCAGCCTGCAAGCCCCGATTCAGAATATCATCTAGCTGAGGAGATCTTGGATCTTGTGGCTAAATTTAATCCGAGACAGATTTTCACATTAGCTGCCTATATTACTGGTGTTTTTATTGATAAGCCAAGAATATTTGGAACGGCAACACACACAGACATTGTGAAAACGTTTCAGGAAAAAGGAGTCCTTGCGATGGATGGCGGCAGTATAACAGGAATGAATGGTATTTTGATCGGTATTGCTAAAATGCGAGGATTGAAAGGTATTTGTCTTTTGGCAGAAACGTCGGGATATGTGGTCGACGCTAAGTCCTCTAAATCTCTTCTAGAGACATTACTTTCAATTATCGATATCAAGATCGACATGACCAACTTAGAGAAACGGGCAAAAGACACAGAAGCGCTGATACAGACCATTGAGCAACAAATAGCCGGAAGGACAGGAAGGGTTGTAGGAGGCACTCAGCCTGCGTCGCAAAATAGTTCGTCAAATACGGGCTACATCAGTTGAACTTTATCACCGAGAGCATCAAACTGTACTATGCAGGGAGCAGGTATTATGGGATCTCTGATCTCTTATTTACCTGCATCAGTTCGATTCAGAGCAATAGGGTAAAAAGCTGTTAGATCTTCTTTAACTTTCCATATCTGCCGACGTTTAGGCTGGTTTCCCCTCGGAACTCCTGAGTATACCCATTTTCTATGTAAATCTGGTCTCCTTCTTTTACCATATTTAGCTGCTCATCCCACAATGAGAGCTTGATACTCCCTGTTTCATCGGAAATAGTAGCATCGGCAACTTGGGCCGTCCCGCCGGATTTCAAATTGACACTTCTTGCATCTGCGATATTATCAACTCTCCCTCCTATGCTAACTGCGCGCATTCCTGGCTTTAGCTCATTGATCTTCATTCCTGTAATAATTTTGCCGCTTTGGAATAATAATAATCTTCTGCGCCTCTTCGCGAGCCTATCTAAACTATTTTGTTTATTCTGTATTCTGAGGCATTAGTTTATTCAAGCTCCCCTTGCATCAATAGTCACGCAATAAGGGGTGCAACTCTGCTAAGAGTAAGACCCAAACCGCCAATCGAGAGGAGAATAAATAAATTTTGAGATACGTTATGGAAACCTACCGTGAGCGCAAGGATGAAATAAGGAGCTAACTAAGGACGAAAGAGGAGGGATAGCGAAGCCTGGTCAAACGCGCAGGACTCAAGATTAAAAATGAATGGATGA
>JAREAJ010000061.1 GCA_029240395.1 Nitrososphaeraceae archaeon | reverse complement strand
TGACACATCTGTGTCCACATTTCCAAATTGAACTAATACTCCTCTATTACCTGCATCTACCATTCTAACACTTGAAACCGCTATAACAGCAATTATTATAATCCCTATAATGATGGGAACAACTATTTTAACTAAAGATCTGGAAACGCCTGAACCTTCCAGTGGCTCTCCCTCAGGTGTTCTTCTGTAAGGATTACCTGACCTCCTAAATGGATTCGGCACAACAATTAGGTAATTGAGAACTGCTTTTAAACCTTCATATCGGCCATAATGATGGAATTGGGCCGCCAAAAGATTGCAAACTTTATGATAGATACCATGAGTTGTTGTTTACAGACTGATTGCTACGTTAGCCCAAATCTATTTCCAAGTTGTTAAGTAAGAACGTCATGTTGTCCACTGTAGTAAACGTCTTTTTCCACGATCTGAACGTCAAAGGACGTGTATCAAGGAAGTTATGTGCCATTACCCGGGGGATCCAAGATGCAACATGGTTATAGGCTACCAAAAAGAGCATTTAATACATAGTAAGGCACCCTCGTTGTATGCACGCTAAAACTGAAGACTACATTTTCGCTATATGTTTGATTTGGATCATAATGGTGGGTTTTTTTATAATAGTTACTAGAGAGGTAATGTTATTGATAGGACTAGCATTCCCGCTATTAATTATTATGTTAATACGAGGCGGCAACAAGAGAACATATTCATTGGTATTGTAACGTTCGTCTGGTTGCGGTATGGGTGGCATTACCAATACACAATACATATGTACCGTATTAACCAGAATACCAATCACTTATTAGACGGTCGAAAATGAGCTATACTCTCAATATCGCGTAGAAGGGGAGCAAATCTCAAGCAAGCTAAGCCTTTTTTGAGCCTTCACAAGAGGGGCGATTAGTCCGGGTCAAAAACTAAATACTTTTAATATCTACAACTCTGATAAGGGGGAAATGGTTTGTCGGGAGGCAAAAGAGTTCTAAGTAGATATCCAAAAAACCCTATTCTCGTACCAGACAAAAACAACTGGTGGGAATCGAAAGCAGTTTTTAACTGTGGAGTCCTTTATGACCACAAAATTTTCCATATGCTGTATCGAGCAATTGGAGAATACGAGAATTACGTATCCAGGATAGGATACGCATGTAGCGCTGATGGATTCCACTTTGAGCGGCGCGAGGATATAGCATTTAATCCAAGCGAACAGTACGAAAGGTATGGGATGGAGGACCCGAGGCTTGTAAAAATCGGAAATCGATATTACATTACATATGTTGTTCTTTCCGACTATGTTCGGCAGAAGCCTGAAGTATTCACAGCTCTTGCTACTACTACCGATTTTCGCAAATTCACAAAGCTTGGGATCATTACCAGTAACAGTGCCGATAACAAGGACGTTGTTCTTTTTCCAGAGAGGATGAATTATGTCTCAGCTGGAGTGAAAGGGGCATCTTATTTTTCCCTGCATAGGCCAAGCACTTGGATAGGTTCGGCGTACGGGGTAGACAGACCAAGTATATGGCTTGGTGAGGGCGAATCTTTAACTAGCGTGGGAAAACACACTCTTTTAATAAAACCTGAGAGAGATTGGGAGGCTTTGAAGGTGGGGGCCGGAATTCCACCAATTAAAACAAAAAAGGGGTGGCTTGTTATTTATCACGGGGTCAGCCATGATAAAGTGTATAGCGCAGGCGCTGCACTTTTGGACTTGGAGCAACCCAGCAGGATAGTTGGCAGAACTAGGTCGCCAATTTTGGAACCAGAAGAACCATACGAGAGGTTTGGAGACGTGAATAACGTAGTCTTTCCTACTGGGGCATGTGTGGTCAATAAGGAGCTGTATGTATATTATGGTGGAGCAGACAAGGTATGTTGTTTGGCCATAGCGAACCTAGATGTTCTGATAGAGCACATTTTGAAAGAAGGCTAATCCTCAAGTGATTACAACTTCGTTGCGCAGCGCTTCACGGCAATAGCGGTTCTCTTTCCATTCTTGCTTGAACTCATTTCTTTAACATTTTAACCCGTATATATGGGTCAGACTTGTCTTTTCTTCTCTTACTGGCCGATGGAAGGTTTAATGGGCAGTAATCTTATAAAAAGATGATTGCAGGGAATGATGAAGCGGTGGCTGTATGATTTTCCTATGGAGAAAGTGATTATTCATGCCAAAAAATCTGAGTCCTGTTCCTCCTACTTGTCTATGAATATTTGATTACCTAGGCGTCAATTCCAAGTAAAGAAAAATGTCCGTATTTTTGGGCAAATTGATTATGAATTTAAGTCCTACATATTGAATACTTGTTCATCTGACGGAAACTCAACAGGGCAATGCCCCTGCAAACTAGCTAAACAGAGTAACAATATGCATTAATTCCAGCCAAACTTATTTATGAGAAAGGACATATCGTAGTTCTAATTTGACAAAGTTTTCACAGCAAGTAATAGACTGTCTAGAGCAATGGGGAAAAAAATCTGCTGAATGTAAGGGAGAATTGAATTGTCTGCAAGCCTGCTCAAGCGAACTAAGGTCTTGTCTTGATGGAGCTTTCCCAGACGCTGAAAAAATTGAATTTGAAACCGATAAAATAAACTACATTCTGTCATCCGTCTTCTTCTTGACAAACAGACTATCAAAGGCAAGTATCGGTCTGGCAGAACTTGACAGGGCAGTAACTGAAGTACTAAAGACGGATAATATCAGTCTAGATGACAAGCAGAATAAAGAAGAATACCATAAATTCAAGCAACGCCTTGATGAAATCATTGCAAACTATTTTTGACAGAGGAGAAGTTAAAAGCGTGATACCTGCTATTAGGAGCATTTTTTGCCTATGTTGTTTAATCTATTAACCAATATGTCCTGTTTCTACAAAAATATATAAGGATTTAGACGCCGATATAGTATTGGAACGTAATACGACTCGCGGCACTAGATATAGGAATATTTCACCTTCCGTACCTAATCCTAGATGGGGGAAAGAAGAGGAAACCGAGAATTTTGCGCACAACGTAAAGCGATTCAGACAGGGCAAACTGTCTGAGGACGATTTTCGCCGTTTCAGATTACAACATGGTGCGTACGGTTCTAGACTACAGCTGAACTATAGCATGGTAAGAATCAAGGTTCCCGGAGGTGAGATTAATCCTGAGCAGCTCGAAACAGTAGCAAGTTTAGCTGAGTCATTCTCCATTGGTTCGGCTCATGTGTCCACTCGACAGAATATTCAGTTGCACTGGGTGCAGTTGGAAGATGTTAGTGAAGTAATGAGAGGACTCGTTGAGGTAGGCCTCACTACCCGAGAAGCATGTGGCAACACAGTTAGAAATGTAATGTGTAGTCATTTTGCAGGTGTATGTCCAAATGAAACATTTGATGCAACTCCGTACTCTAAAGCGATCGCACGATTCTTCATTAGAAATCCTATGTGTCAGAATCTTCCTCGTAAGTTTAAGATAAATTTTGCATGCTGCAAAGATCATGGACTTGTAAGAATTGCAGATATTGGACTTGTTCCATTAATACGTGATGGGAAAAAGGGATTTAGAATTTATCTGGGCGGAGGTTTGGGTGCTGCCTCGTTTATTGGTCATTCTCTAGAAGATTTTACCCCTGAGGAGAGGCTCCTTCCAACTTGTATGGCTGCTATCAGATTGTTTGACAGACACGGCAATCGTGAAAACATGGCAAGAAATAGAATGAGGTATTTGGTGCATGAGATGGGATGGGAGAAATTTCAGAAGATGGTAATCAAAGAACGTTCAATAGTTGAAATGACCACAGCTCTATCTACAGCCAATCTCTTTGAGGTCAAAGACATCGGCAGATCCGATCTTCCTGAGGAAACGACACAACCTCATACAATAACAAGATTGCCGTTATTAACTGATCATGTCACCCCCGATAGTCCCAAGTATGATAGATGGTTGCATACTAATGTTGTACCTCAGAAACAGGCAGATTTTTTCACGGTATTTGTAACGCTTGAAGCAGGGGACATCACGGCCAACCAGTTGCGAACACTGGCCGGAGCCATTAGGGAGTTATCCGCAGAGGGTGTGGCTAGAAATACGCCACAGCAAAATTTCGCCGTTCGATACGTTCGAGGTGAAGACCTGCGGGAGTTTTACGATAGGCTCATGTCCATCGGATTGGGAAGTTCAGGAGCATTAACGATTGCATCTGCTGTAGGATGTTCCGGAACAACTTCCTGCAATCTGGCTATTACAAATTCTCATAGACTCGCAAAGGAAGTGCAAAGAAAATTTATTGAGTTAGGATTTGATACCGATAGGGACTTGAGGGATTCCACAATCAAGATCAGTGGTTGTCCCAACTCCTGCGGACAACATGAAATTGCGACTGTAGGATTCTTCGGTGGCGCATCAAGAATTGGAGATATGATGGCTCCAACATATACAATGCTATTCGGTGGAAGTGCTGGAGAACAAGGAGAGCTAGGCAGGGCAATTATGAGGGTACCGGCGAAGAGAGTAATAGAAACGGTCCAGGAAATAATAAAAATATACAAAACTGAAAAACAGGACGGTCAAACACTAAGTCAGTGGATAAACAAAATCCTGAAGGGGGAAGGGACCAATCGGGTCAGCAATGTTGAGGACATAAAGCGACTCCTTGTACAAGTTACGCAGCTAGCCCCAGTTGAAAAGGAGCCCGAATCATACAAAGATTATGGTAATGATGTAAAGTTCACTGCGAAGACTGCTAGGGGAGAATGCGCAGCTTAAGTTCTACTAATGAAAGACACACTAACTTCAAATACTGTAAAAGAAAATCAACTAAGTGACGCCGGTACAGCTGTCTCAAATGAGTACAAGCTGCCGGTCATATGCGATGTCGATGTTGCATACGATCTCATTAGAAAAAGTGCTGCACGGATAGTAGACGTACGCAAAGAAGAAGAATATCAAGAAGAACATATTCCCACATCAGTCTCACTTCCTCTGTCAAGACTCCTATCTATGGATTCACCTGAAGGTGTCCTCGGAATTCTAGAGAGTATCGGAGTTTCTGATACGTTGCCCGTCGTAATATATGATGATACCTTTGGCGCACTGGCTGCACGGGTAGCGTGGACCTTTCAGTACGTCGGTCATGCAAATACAGCATTGTTGGATGTAACTTTCAGTCGATGGAGAGAATTGGGGTTACAAGTTGAAAAACAGACAAACAC